>CALAKR010000234.1 GCA_937923225.1 uncultured Aquabacterium sp.
CTTCGCTGTCGGGCGGCAGCGGGGCGTGGCAGGTCGGACACTGGGCGGTGTCGTCGTCCTCGGGCTGGGCCTGGCCGGCGGTGGCGGCCTGGGCGCGCTCGAACTGTTCCACCAGGCGGTTGGCCTGCACCTGGGCGCCCAGGGTGAAATGCCACACGGCCAGGCGGGTTTCGCCGTCATGCAGCTCCAGGCTCCCTACCCCGGCGTGGTCTGATAGGCGCAAGGCCAGGGATTTGTTCAGTAGCCATTCACGGTCTAGGAAGGCCAGACGGCGGCTGCTGAGCGTCAAAACGCGTTTTGTGAAGCGAAGTTGCTCGTCGAGGTCAACCTCCAGCGTGGCCAGAACGTTCTCTTCGGGAGCAAGACCGGCGTTCGGGGCTTGCGCGGCCGCCCCGATGGGGTCGACCGGCTTGCCGCGGGCATCGGCGCTAGGGTGTTGGTGCATGGTGGTGTGGGTCGGACACGGCTGTGCAGGACAGCACGTTCCCTCATCGGGGACTGGCATTTTCGCCGATCGTGCCATCACAATTCTGGGTCGCCGAAAGGGCCCAATCCGTCAATAACGATCAGAACGCGACCCTCGCCGACAAGACGGCCCAACAAACGGACGCCCGCCCCCGCTGCCCTCCATGAGCACACCACACGAGATCTCGCTGCTGCGCATCAATTACCTGCGCGGCCCCAACATCTGGACCTACCGTCCGGTGCTCGAAGTCTGGCTAGACCTTGGCCGACTCGAAGAGTTCCCCTCCAACAAGCTGCCCGGCCTGAACGATCGCCTGACCAGCTGGCTGCCCAACCTGGTCGAGCACCACTGCGGTGTCGGCGAGCGCGGCGGCTTCCTGCAGCGCCTGGAAGAAGGCACCTGGGCTGGCCACATCCTGGAGCACGTGGTCATCGAGCTGCTGAACCTGGCGGGCATGCCCACCGGTTTTGGCCAGACCCGCGAGACCAGCACATCCGGCGTCTACCGCATGGTGTTCCGCGCCCGGGATGAGCAGGTTGCCCGCAGCGCCCTGACCGAGGGCCACGCCCTCTTGATGGCAGCCATCAATTTCAAGGAGGGCGACACGCCCTTCGACGTGGCCGCCGCCGTGACCCGCGTGCAGGGCCAGATCGACGACTGCTACCTGGGCCCCAGCACCGCGGCCATCGTGAACGCCGCCATCGACCGGGGCATTCCGCACCTCCGCCTCAACGAGGGCAACCTGGTCCAGCTGGGCCACGGTGCCGCCCAGCGCCGCATCTGGACGGCCGAGACCGACCTGACCAGCGCCATTGCCGAGGGCATCGCCCGGGACAAGGACCTGACCAAGACGCTGCTGCAATCCTGCGGCGTGCCGGTGCCCCAGGGCGAAATCGTCTCTACGGCTGAAGAGGCCTGGGAAGCCGCCGAAAACGTCGGCCTGCCCGTGGTGGTCAAGCCGCTGGACGGCAACCACGGCCGGGGCGTTTCTCTTGAATTGAGCACCCAGGCCGATGTGGAAGCCGCTTTCCACGTGGCGCAAAAAGAGGGCAGCGAGGTCATCGTCGAGCGCTTCGTGCCGGGTGACGAGCACCGCCTGCTGGTGGTCGGTGGCAAGGTGGTGGCTGCCACCCGTGGCGAGAGCCTGTGGATCACCGGCGACGGCCGCCACACCGTGGCCGCCCTGATCGACAGCCAGCTCAACAGCGACCCCCGCCGCGGCGAGGCCGAGGAGTTCCCGCTGGAAACCATTGTGCTGGCGCGCGAGCCCGCCATGTGCCTGCTGCTGCAGCGCCAGGGCCTGGACGCCGACTCGGTGCCCGCCGCCGGCCTGCGCGTGCTGATCCAGCGCAACGGCAACCTCACCATCGACTGCACGGACGACGTTCACCCCGAGGTGGCCTACGCCGCCAGCCTGGCCGCCCGCGTGGTGGGCCTGGACATCGCCGGCATCGACATGGTGGCCCAGGACATCGCCAAGCCCCTGCAGTTCCAGGGCGGTGCCATCGTGGAGGTGAACGCCGGCCCCGGCCTGCTGATGCACCTGAAACCCGCGCTGGGCCTGCCCCGCCCCGTGGGCCGTGCCATCGTCGACCACCTGTTCGACGAAGACGCCACCGGCCGCATCCCCATCGTGGGCATCGCCGGCTCGCAGGGCACCAACACCATCGCCCGCCTGGTGGCCTGGCTGCTGCACCTGAGCGGCCGCCACGTGGGCCTGGCCTGCCAGGACGGCCTGTTCCTGGGCAGCCGCCAGATCGACCAGCGCCCCGGCGCCCACTGGGCCGCCGGCCGGCGCCTCTTGATGAACCGCGAGGTGAACACCGTGGTGCTGGAGACCAGCCCCGCCGCCATCCTCGACGACGGCCTGGCCTATGACCGCTGCCTGGTCGGCATCGTGACCGACCTGCAGGACATCACCGGCCTGGACCGCCACGACATCCGCGAGACCGACCAGCTCTTCAAGGTGCTGCGCACGCAAGTGGACGTGGTGATGCCCGAGGGCGTGGCCGTGCTCAACGCCGACGACGCCCGCCTGGTGGAGATGGCCGAGCTGTGCGACGGCGACGTGATCTTCTACAGCCAGGATCCCTCGCTGCCCGCCATTGCCGACCACCGCGCCAAGGGTGGCCGGGCCGTGCTGGCCCAGCATGGCCGCCTGGTGCTGGCCGAAGGCGCCGCCCAGATCCCCAGCGTTCCGCTGGACAGCCCCGCCGTCAAGCGCCTGTGCGAAGACTACGGCCCGCCGGTGCTCATGGCCGCCATCGCCGCCGCCTGGGCCCTGGGCATCTCGCCCGAGTTGATCGCCGCCGGCATCGAAACCTGCCTGACCGCACCGGCACCGGCGCCCCAGCCGCTGGGCACCATCCACCAGGCCCGCTGAGCCGCCAGAAAGAAGACACGCCACCATGGACGTATCCCGCATCCGGGCCCTGCGCGGCCCCAACCTCTGGAGCCGCCACACCGCCGTCGAGGCGATCGTGCGCTGCGAACCCGAAGAGCGCTCCCTGGCCACCCTGCCCGGCCTTGAAAAGCGCCTGCGTGAACTCTTCCCCGCCATCGGCGCGCTGCGCCCGGATGGCCGCCCGGATCAGATCTCGCTGGCCCACGTGCTGGAGGCCACGGCCCTGGCGCTGCAGGCCCAGGCGGGCTGCCCGGTCACTTTCAGCCGCACGGCCGCCACGGTCGAGCCCGGCATCTACCAGTTGGTGGTCGAGTACACGGAAGAAGCCGTGGGCCGCCTGGCACTGGAGCTGGCCGAAGCGCTGGTCCAGGCCGCACGCCAGGGCGCCGAAGGCCAGTTCGATGTCGACGCCGCCATCGGCCGCCTGCGCGAACTCGATGAAGACGTGCGCCTGGGGCCCAGCACGGGCTCCATCGTCGACGCCGCCATCGCCCGCGGCATCCCCTTTCGCCGCATGACGACCGGCAGCCTGGTGCAACTGGGTTGGGGCTCGCGCCAACGCCGCATCTGGGCGGCCGAGGTCGACTCCACCAGCGCCGTCTCCGAATCCATCGCGCAGGACAAGGACCTGAGCAAGACCTTGCTGGCCGCCGCCGGCGTGCCGGTGCCCATCGGCCGCCCCGTGACGGACGCCGACGACGCCTGGGCCGCCGCCCAGGAGATCGGCCTGCCCGTGGTCTGCAAGCCGCAGGACGGCAACCAGGGCAAGGGCGTGACGGTCAACATCGTCAGCCGCGAGCATCTGGACATTGCCTACCGTGCCGCCGCCGAGATCGGCGAGGTGATGGTCGAGAAGTACCTGCCCGGCAGCGACTTCCGCCTGCTGGTGGTGGGCGACAAGCAGGTGGCCGCCGCGCGCCGCGATCCGCCCCATGTGATCGGCGATGGCGAGCACACCGTACGCGAGCTGGTCGACCTGGTCAACGCCGACCCGCGCCGCGGCGAAGGCCACGCCACCTCGCTCACCAAGATCCGCTTCGACGAGATCGCCGTGGCGCGGCTTGATGTGCAGGGCCTGACACCCGAGTCCGTGCCCGACAAGGGCCGCCGCGTGATCCTGCGCAACAACGCCAACCTGAGCACCGGCGGCACCGCCACCGACGTGACGGACGACGTGCACCCCGAGGTCGCCGCCCGCGCCATCGCCGCCGCGCAGACGGTGGGCCTGGACATCTGCGGTGTCGATGTCGTGTGCGAGAGCGTGCACAAGCCGCTCGAAGGCCAGCATGGCGGCATTGTCGAGGTGAACGCCGCACCCGGGCTGCGCATGCACCTGTCGCCGTCCTACGGCAAGGGCCGCCAGGTGGGCGAGGCCATGATCTCGCACCTGTTCAAGAACGGCGATGACGGCCGCGTGCCCGTGGTCGCCGTGACCGGCACCAACGGCAAGACCACCACCACCCGCCTGATCGCGCACCTGATGGCCACCAGCGGCCTGCGCGTGGGCATGACCAACACCGACGGCGTCTACGTGGACGGCCGCCA
>CALAKR010000235.1 GCA_937923225.1 uncultured Aquabacterium sp.
AGATCGCCGAGCGCCGCTTCGCCGGCTGGACCATGGGCCAGGTCAATCTGCAGCGCGTGAACCCGTCGATCCTGTTGAAATACTCCGAAAAGCCCGTGCTCGATCCCTATGCCGCCTCCGGCCAGGCCTCCATGGCCTTGCTGCAGGAGCTGATCGCCACCGCCAGCATCGTGACCCGTGGCGCCTGAGGCGCCGGGCGAGCTGCCAGCCGCGCTGCTGGGGCTGGATTTCAGCTGCGCGCCGTCCTCGCGCAAGCCCATCGTGGCAGCGTGGGGGCGCCGGCATGGCGCGGTGGTGAAGCTCGAGGCGCTGGAGTCCATCGATACGCTGGCCGGTTTCGAGACCCTGCTCTCGACCGCACACCCGCGCGCAATCGACGGCTGGGTCGGCGGCTTCGATTTTCCTTTCGGCCTGCCCCGTGTCTTCGTGGAGGCACTGCGCGCAGACACCGGCTTGCCGCTGGCCGATACCCACGCCCTGATCGCGCACCTGCGCACACGCTGCACCGACCGGCAAGGCTTTCAGCGCCTGGTGGACGGGTGGGGATCGGCCTGGGGCCAGGGCACGCGGCCTGCCACCCTGCCCCATCGCCGCTGCGACACGGCCATGGACGGGGTGTCCAGCACCAGCCCCCTGCAGACACGCTATGTGCCCGTGGGCAAGATGTACTTCGAAGGCCTGTGGCGACTGGTTCAGGCGGGCGTGGCGCTGCCTGGGCTGCACGAGCCGCCTGCCCAAGGCACCGAGCCACCGCGACTGGCCTTCGAAGCCTACCCCGGCCTGCTGGCCCATGAGATCCTGGGCCGCCAGAGCTACAAGACGGATGCCCGTGAGCCGGTCGATGCCGCACGTCGCCTGGTGCAGCGCCTGAGCCTGATCGACGCGCTGGAGCAGGGCCGCACCCGCCTGGGCCTGCGCCTGAAGCTCACGCCAGCCCAACGCGACCACCTGGCCAGCGACCCGCAGGGCGACCGGCTGGACGCGGTGTTGTGCCTGCTGCAGGCCGGCTGGGCCCACACGCGCCTGGCCGAGGGGGATGCCTTGGCCGGCCAGCCGCAGGACATGGACAAGCTCGAAGGGTGGATACTCTCGGCATGACCAAGACCGCCGCCACCCGAGAAGCCACCTACCAGGGCCTGCCCGCCATCGAACTGACCTTGCCCGACGGCTCTGCCGCCGTGGTGCTGCTGCATGGCGCGCATGTGCTGTCCTGGCAGGCCGGAGCTTGGGGCGAACAGCTGTACCTGTCGCCCAAGGCCGTGGCCGCTGAAGGCAAGGCCGTGCGCGGCGGCATCCCGGTGATCTTTCCGCAGTTCGAGCAGCGCGGCCCCGACCGCAGCCTGCCCCGCCACGGCCTGGCGCGCACCCGCGCCTGGACGCTGGACGCCCACCGCGCCGGCCGCGACCACGCGCTGGCCAGCTTCACCCTGAGCGACACGCCCGAGACGCGCGCGCTGTGGCCGCACGCCTTCCAGCTGGAATACACCGTGAGCCTGGGCCCGAACCGCCTGGACCTGGAACTGCACGTACACAACCCGGGCGACACGGCCTGGCCCTTCTCGGCCGCGCTGCACACCTACCTGGCCGCCAGCGATCTGGGCCAGTTGCGCCTGCAGGGGCTGGAGGGGCGGCGCTTCATCGATGCCGTCACCAACGGCGAGTACGTCGAAGACCACCCCGAGAAGCGCTTCGCCGGCGAGATCGACCGCATCTACGAGAAAGTGCCGCGCTCGCTGCTGCTGCGCGACGGTCCGCGCCGCCTCACCATCGAAGCCGAGACCTTCGAGGATGCGGTGCTGTGGAATCCCGGCCCCGACAAATGCGCCGCGATCAGCGACATGCCTGCCGACGACTGGCGCCAGATGCTGTGCGTGGAGGCAGCCCAGATCCTGAACCCGCCCACATTGCAGCCGGGCGAGAGCTGGACAGCCCGCCAGAGCCTGGTGCTGCCCGACTGAGCACTGATTAACACCGGCGGGACAAGGCCGCCGGCAAGCCCTCAGGCCTTCGCTGCCGGCCCCTGCAGCAACTGCTTGATGTCGGCCACCCAGGCATCCACGCCCAGGCCGTAGCGCAGGAACAGCCGCACCTTGCCGTCCGGATCGAACACGTAGGAGCCCGCTGTGTGGTCCATCGTGTAGCTCTGCCCGTCCTTGCTGGGCACTTTCTGGAAAAAGACCTGGAAGTCTCGCGCGGCCTGGGTCACCTCGTCCACCGAGCCGCGCAGGCCCACGAAGCTCGGGTCCAGCGCCTTGACGTACTCGCCCAGCACCACGGCCGAATCACGCTCCGGGTCCACCGTCACGAACACGCCCTGCACCCGGTCGCCATCCGGCCCCAGGCGGCGGCGCACTTCGGCCAGTTCGGCCATGGTGGTCGGGCACACATCCGGGCACTGCGTGAAGCCGAAGAACACCACCACCACTTTCCCCTTGAACTCGGCCAGGCTGCGCCGCTTGCCCTCGGGGTCCGTCAGGGACAGGGCCTTGGCGTAATCAGCACCGGTGATGTCCACGCCATTGAACTTGGCCGAGGAAGGCGCCAGCGGGTTGAAGTTCTTGCCGTCGCAGCCGGCCAGGCCGGTCACCAGCAGCGGCAGGCCCAGCAGCCCGGCAGCGCCGGCCACGGCGGCCTTCATCCCACGGCGGCGGGCGTGGGACACCGTTGACACGGTTGCATCGATGCGTTGTTCAGCCATGGCTCAATACCAGACGTAGTGGTCCACCAGCAGGGCCGCGAACAGCAGCATCAGGTGGAGGATGGAGAAGCGGAAGGTCTTGCGGGCCAGCTCGTCGCTGTAGTTGCGCCACAGGCGGAAGGCATAGACCATGAACCACACGCCCAGCACCACGGCGCTGACCAGGTAGATGTGCCGGCTCATGCCGTAGATGTAAGGCAGCAAGGTGGCCGCCAGCAGCACCCAGGTGTAGAGGAACACGTGCAGCCGCGTGAACTCGTTGCCATGCGTGACGGGCAGCATCGGCAGACCGGCGCGGGCGTAGTCCTCCACGCGGTACAGGGCCAGCGCCCAGAAATGCGGCGGCGTCCACAGAAAGATGATCAGGCACAGCATCAGTGCCTCGGGCTCGACGGCACCGCGCATCGCGGCCCAGCCCAGCACCGGCGGCATGGCGCCCGAGGCCCCGCCGATCACGATGTTCTGCGGCGTGAGCGGCTTGAGGATCACCGTGTAGATGATGGCGTATCCCACGAAGGTGCCCAGCGTGAGCCACAGGGTGAGCGCATTGACGAACACCACCAGGATGACGCCGCCCAATGTGCACAGCACCACGCTGAAGATCAGCGCCTGGGTGCGCGT
>CALAKR010000236.1 GCA_937923225.1 uncultured Aquabacterium sp.
CGATGGTGGCCACGTAGGGCAGCATGGTCAGCCACTGGCTGGCGATCTGGATGCCCTGCCCCTGCATCTGGAACTGCAGCATGGTCACGCCGCCGAACAGGTAGGCACCCAGCAGCACGCGCGCTGGCCGCCAGGTGGCGAAGGTGGTCAGCGCCAGGGCGATCCAGCCCTTGCCGGCCACCATGCCCTCGACCCACAGCGGCGTGTACGACAGCGAGATGAAGGCCCCGGCCAGGCCGCACAGCGCACCGCCCGCCATCACCGCCGCCAGGCGGATGGGCCGCACGCGGTAGCCCAGCGCATGGGCCGATTCAGGCGATTCACCCACGGCGCGCAGCACCAGGCCGGCACGCGAGCGCATCAGGAACCAGGTCATGCCAATGGCCAGCACGATGGCCAGGTAGACCATCGGGTGGTGCTTGAAGAAGGCGGTGCCCACGAAAGGCAGATCCGACAGCCCGGGGATGTTGAAGTGCGGCCGCTCGGGCAGCTTCTCCTGTGTGTACTTGATGCCGGCAAACGCACTCAAGCCCGCGCCGAACAGGCTCAGCGCCAGGCCCGTGGCGTACTGGTTGGTATTGAGCCAGATCACCAGCACACCGAACAGCGCGGCCATGCCGGCCCCGGCCAATGCGCCAGCGGTGAAGCCCACCCAGTCGCTGCCACTGTGGACCACCGCCGCGAAACCGGCGATGGCGGCCACGAGCATCATGCCCTCGGCACCCAGGTTGAGCACGCCGGAGCGTTCGTTGATCAAGAGGCCCAGCGAGGCCAGGGCCACCACAGTGCCCGCATTGAGCGTGGCGGCGATCAGCAGCGCCAGGGAATCAGCGGTCAGACCGGTCATTTGGAGGCCACCCAGCGCAGACGTTGATGGATGAAGGTGTCACATGCCAGCAGCGCGAACAGCAGCATGCCCTGGAAGACACCCGTGAGGGCCTTAGGCAGCCCCAGGCGGGACTGGGCCAGTTCGCCCCCGATGTAGAACATGCTCATCAGCACCGCCGAGAACACGATGCCCACGGGGTGCAGACGCCCCACGAAGGCCACGATGATGGCCGCGAAGCCATAGCCCAGCGGCACATAGGGCGTGAGCTGACCTTGCGGGCCGGCCACGTCCAGGGCACCGGCCAAGCCGGCCATGCCGCCCGACACCAGCAGCGCCGTCCACAGCGCCTTGCGCGACGAGAAGCCTGCATAGCGCGCCGCTGCCGGTGCCAGGCCGCCCACCTGCAGCTGGAAGCCCGCGAAAGTGCGGAACAGGAAGATGGTGAAGCCCACCACCGCCGCCAGCGCGATGAACACGCCGATGTTCAGCCGGAAGCCCTGGAAAATCTTGGGCACCCGTGTCGCATCCAGGAAGGTGATGGTCTGCGGGAAGTTGTAGCCCGCCGGATCCTTCCAAGGCCCGTAGACCAGGTAACTCAGCAGCATCTCGGCCACGTAGACCAGCATCAGGCTGACCAGGATCTCGCTGGCATTGAAGCGGTCACGCAGCAGCGCCACGATGGCCGCCCACAGCATGCCGCCCACCATGCCGGCCAGCAGCACGAGCACGAAGATCCAGGCGCCTGTCTCGGGCGTGGCGCGCATGGCCACCCCGCCCGCGAAGATCGCGCCCAGGATGAACTGGCCCTCGGCGCCGATGTTCCACAGGTTGGCGCGGAAGCACACCGACAGGCCCAGCGCGATCAGGATCAGCGGCGTGGCCTTCAGGCTCAGCTCGGACAGCGCGTAGCCGCTCTTGAGCGGTTCGATGAAGAACATGCGCAGGCCGGCCACAGGGTCCTTGCCCAGCGACATGAACAGGATCACGCCGATCACCACCGTGATCGCCAGCGCGATCAGCGGCGAGGCCAGCGTCAGCACCTTCGAGGGTGCGGGACGCGGTTCAAGCTTGAACATGCGCGCTCCCCTGCTTGGCAGATGCCGCGGCATCCGTGTCCCACAGGCCGCTCATCCAGGCGCCCACGCGCTCGATGGTGGCCTCACCGGCCGGGATGCTGGGCGACAGGCGCCCCTGGGCCATGACCAGCAGGCGGTCGCAGATCTCGAACAATTCGTCCAGCTCCTCGCTGACCACGAGCACGGCACAGCCGGCATCGCGCAGCTTCAACAACTCGCCGCGGATCTGGGCCGCGGCGCCCACGTCGACACCCCAGGTGGGCTGGGACACCAGCAATACCTTCGGGCGCGCATCGATCTCGCGGCCCATGATGAACTTCTGCAGGTTGCCGCCCGACAGGCTGCGCGCCAGCGCCGGGTGGCCACCGGCCTTGACCTTGTAGCGCTCGATCAGGCCCGAGGCCATCGCCTGGATACCGCCCAGCCGCAGCCAGCCGCCCGCGCCCACTTCTTCCTTGCGGGTGAGCAGGGTGTTGTGGGCCAGGGACATGGTCGGCACGGCACCGCGGCCCAGACGCTCTTCAGGCACGCTGTGCAGGCCCAGGCGGCGGCGCACGCCAGGCGCGGCGCGGCTGATGTCCTGGCCGAACAGCGTGATACTGCCTTGCGCGCAACGCGGATCTTCACCACTCAAGGCCGCCATGAAGGCCTGCTGGCCGTTGCCCGACACGCCCGCGATGCCGACGATCTCACCGGCATGCAGGTTCAGGTCGATGCCGCGAAGGCTGACGCCGAACGGGTCCACACGCGGCAGATCGAGCGCGCGCACCTGCAAGGCCACTTCGCCCAGCGTGGGCGTGTGGCGCTCCAGCGCGGGTGGCTCGGCACCGATCATCAGGCGCGACAGGCTGGCGTTGGTCTCCTGACGCGGATCGACCTCGCCCGTGACCTTGCCGCCGCGCAGCACGGTGCAGCGGTGGCACAGCGCGCGGATCTCGTCGAGATTGTGGCTGATGTAGAGGATGGAGCAACCCTTGTCGGCCAGTTGGCGCAAGGTGACAAAGAGCTTTTCGACCGCCTGGGGCGTGAGCACCGAGGTCGGCTCATCGAGGATCAGCACCTGCGGGTTCGTCATCAAGGCGCGGACGATCTCGATGCGCTGACGCTCGCCCACGGTCAGCGAATGCACGTGGCGCTGCGGATCGACCTCCAGGCCGTATTCACTCGATACCTGCTTGATGCGCTCGGTGACCTCGGCCAGGCTCAGCGATTTATCGAGGCCCAGCCACACGTTCTCGGCCGCCGTGAGGGTGTCGAACAGCGAGAAGTGCTGGAACACCATGCTGATGCCCAGCGCGCGCGCCTCTTGCGGCGACTTGATGTGCACGCGTTCGCCATTGAACAGGATCTCGCCGGCATCGGGCTTGACCGCACCGAAGATGATCTTCA
>CALAKR010000237.1 GCA_937923225.1 uncultured Aquabacterium sp.
GCTGCCCATGCCGGTGCGGCAGGTGTCCAGCAGGGACAGCAGCGTGGGTGCGTCCTCGCCGCGCAGGGTTTGGGTGAGCTCCAGGTTGCGCAGCGTGGCGGGCGGCAGATCGAGCAGGTCGCTGCTGCGCGGCACGCTGAGCGTGGCCACGTGCGCCAGCGCCCTGCCCTGGGTGTGTTCGGCATAGCTCAGCAGCGCCGAGGCCGCGCTGTGGGCCAGGGCCAGGGTCTCGGCCTGGTAGGCCTTCAGGCTGGCCACCTTGAGTTGCTCGCACAGTTTGCGCTCGCCCAGGCCGGCATCGAACTGCCAACTGGGACGCGGCGTGAAAGCAGTGCCGCGTGGCTGCGACATCAGGGCCTGCAGCGCAGCGGGCACGCGTTCACGGTCGTCGATGACCTCAGCCGGCTGCAGGCGGGCCAGCCAGCCCGGCAGATCGCGCTGCGTGCATTCGGTGATGCCCAGGATACCGCTGGCCATGCCCAGCCAGGCCAGGGCGCAGGGCGTGCTGTCGGCCGGGCGTGTCGAGTTGGCGCGGGTGGCCTGCACCACCACAGACACCAGCAGCGCATCGGCGCGCTCGGACAGCAGCTCCGCATCGGTGAGCGTGCCGGGCGTGACGACCCGAACCACCTTGCGCTCGACGGGCCCCTTGGAGGCGCCCACCTCGCCCACCTGCTCGCAGATGGCGACGGATTCGCCCAGTTTGATCAGCTTGCTCAGGTAGGTGTCGAGTGCATGCACCGGCACGCCGGCCATCACCACGGGCTGGCCGGCGGATTGGCCCCGTACCGTCAACGTGATGTCGATCAGGCGGTTGGCCTTGCGCGCATCGTCGAAGAACAGCTCGTAGAAATCGCCCATGCGGTAGAACACCAAGGTGTCCGGGTGCTCGGCCTTGATGCGCAGGTACTGCTGCATCATGGGGGTATGGGCGCTGAGGTCGGCCGCGGGGCGCGGGCTGGCCGTTTCGCGCTCGGGCAAGGTGTTGTCAAGGGGCTGGGAAGACATCCGCGTATTTTCGCAGGATGTGAAGCGCCTTCCGGTGCCTGCCAGCACGAAGCATCAAACGTGGGATTGCCCCAGCTTGGGGCGCTGGGTACGCTCGCCAGCGCTCTGCCGGCATCAGCAGTACGCCGCCCAGGCGATCCACCTGGCCCGCGGCACTCCGCAGGCTCATCTTGAAGTCAAACGGGAGACACACATGCTGAAAGCCACGCTTTCCACCGCCCTGCTGGGCGTCATCTTGGCAACCACCTCCGCGGGCGCCCTGGCGGCCACGGGCCAGATCAACAGTTTCAGCGCCAGCGCCACCACGGTGGCCGAGGGCACTCTGGTGGATTTCACGGTTGATTTCGGACTCAGCACAAGCGCCGTCACCAACGGCGGCAGCAACCCGGAGCCTGAGCCGGCTGAGGGCTACCAGATCTGGGCGGCCAACTGGTACAACTACGAGAACGAGACGCTGAACTCGATCTGGTTGCAGGCGGGTGGCCAGAGCTTTTCTGACTCACCGGTTCTGCTGCCAGGCAGCAGCCACTCGGGCACCTGGAGTTTTTCCGTGCTGTTCCCGGTGGCCGGCAGCTTCGACGTCACCCTCACGGGCGGCTGGGGCAGCAGCATCGAGACGTACCACAGCAATGAAACGGCCAGCCGGGATTGCTACAACGAGGATCCTGGCGGGAGCAACACGCTGATTTGCTCATCCTGGAATTGGACGTATGACGATGGCGGCGACACGTACTCGAGCGATGGCTCGTTCGGCTCGCAGAGCATCACCATCAACGTGACCGCGGTGCCCGAGCCCGCCGCCTGGGCGCTGCTGGCCGCAGGGGCGGTGGTGGTGCTGGCGGCTCGGCGCCGGCAGGTTGCGTGATCAGGCCTGCTTAGAAGAGGTGCCGCACCCCGAAGGCCAGGCCCCGGCCGGATTGCCCCGCGCCCGGGGCGATCACGCCTTTGTTGGCGGCATCCTCGTTGTCCACATTGACCAGCCAACCGTACAGCGAGGTGCTGCGCGACAGGGTGTAGACGCCCTTGAGCGAGAAGATGGTGACCCTGTCGTCATCGCCGCGGGCATCGGTGGTGCCGCGCGTGCGTGAGGCGCCCGCCGTCAGGACCAGATCCTGCCCGACGGGCATGGCCAGCTTGGCGCCGATGGTGCGCAGATGGTCGGCCCCGCTGATGACGGAGGCGTTGGTCTCATCATTGGCGTAGGCCGTGACCTTGATCGCGCCGAAATCGTAGCTGGCCAGCACCATGGTGGCGTTGGCGCCCTGCTTGCCGGCGGCCAGGATGTTCTCGTCGCGCGCATGCAGGTGGCCCAGGGCCGCCTGGAAGGGGCCGGCGGCGTAGATCAGGTTGAAGCCCCAGGCCTTGCCGCCGATGGCTTCGTCACCGGCAACGCGGTTGTCCGACAGGCCGCTGCCACCGAAGCCCGATGAAGCCAGGGAGTACTGCACCTGCCCGCTCAGCCCCGGGATGACCGTGGGCAGCAGGTAGGTGATGCTGTTGTCGGTGCGGCGGTAGCGCGAGGCGCCACGTGCCCCCACGATGGTCAGGTCGTCAAAAGACTGGGTGCCGGCCAGATCGGCAGCCACGCCCAGCGGCGTGTCCGTGCGGCCCAAGCGCAGCTCGCCCCAGCTGCCAATCAGGCCCACGTGGGCATGGCGATCGAAGAAGCGCGCGCTGCCGCCGCTGTTGGCGCCCGTGTCGGCCGACACGGCGGTTTCCAGCGTGGCGCGCACTTTCAGGCCGCTGCCCAGCGCTTCTTCAGCCCGCAGGCCCAGGCGCGAGGTGCTCAGGTTGCTCGAAGACACCCGGGAGAGCGAAAAGCCCTGGCCGGAAATGTGTTCTGCAGACAAATCCAGCAGCCCGTAGAGGCTGACCTGCGCGTGGGCGGCGCTGATCGGCGCGCACAGCGAGGCGCACACCAGGGCGATGGCGGAAACGGACTTGAGTGAAATCGGGCTGAGCGTGCGCATCCCGGCGTCCCCCTCAGAAAGGCGCGTCGTCCGAGCGGGACGAGCGTCGGGGGGCAGGCTTTTCAGCAGCTTGATCGGCCGCCACCTCGGCGGCCTTGGCCGCGGCGGTGATGCGCTTGCGCACAACGGGCTTGGGCTCTGCAGGCTTGGCTTCTTCAGCCGCCTTCAGGGCCTGCAGCGCGGCATCGTCCTCTTCCGTGTCGGCCTCATCGGCATAGGATCCGATGCCTGCGGCACTGGCGCCCAGGCCAGTGGTGTCCTTGGGCTCTTCCTTGATCACACGGGTGTAGGGCGACAGGATCTGCACCAACTGGCCGTAGATGCGCGGGTTGCCCGCCACCACCTCACGCTGGTAGAGGAAATCAGCCTCGCCGGTGAAGTTGCCGACCAGGCCGCCCGCCTCGGTGATCATCAGCGAGCCGGCGGCGATGTCCCAGGGGCTCAGGCCGGTTTCGAAGAAGCCGTCGTAGAAACCGGCGGCCACGTAGCACAGGTCCAGCGCGGCGGCACCCGGGCGGCGCACGCCGGCGCACTGCACCATCACCTCTTCGAACATCTTGAGGTAGCGCTGGAAGTTGTCGCCCTTGCGGAAGGGGAAGCCGGTGCCGATCAGGCTGTCGAGCATGCGCGTGCGTTTGGAGACGCGCAGGCGGCGGTCATTCATGTAAGCGCCCTTGCCGCGCGACGCATAGAACAGGTCGTTGCGGGACGGGTCGTACACCACGGCCTGCTGTACCTGGCCGCGCCAGGCCAGCGCGATGGACACCGCATAGACCGGGAAGCCGTGGATGAAGTTGGTGGTGCCATCGAGCGGATCGATGATCCAGACGAACTCGCTCGTCTTGTTGCCGCGCGACTGGCCGGATTCTTCGGCTAGGATGCCGTGGCTGGGGTACGCCGCCAGGATGGTGTCGATGATGGCCTCTTCGGCCGCCTGATCCACTTCCGTCACGAAATCATTGTGGGATTTGGCGCTGACGGTGAGCCGCTCGACATCGAGCGATGCCCGGTTGATGATCGCCCCGGCCGCGCGGGCCGCCTTGATGGCGATGTTGAGCATGGGGTGCAGGGCGGCTTGTGACATGAGGGGGGGCAGCAATGGGGTCAAACGGGGATTGACCGTGCCGCAGGCGGTGCTCTCATGGGCACACGCACACAGACACGCACAAAACCCGAACAAGAAACACGGGACCCCCGCCGGCGCAAAGCCAGGCCAAGGTCAACAACGGGGCGCAACAGTGGACAAAGAACGAGGGAGAATGACGATTCTAGCGTTTCCCCCAGTTTTTGCCACCCCCTTCCAAGTGGCGGCTGTGTATTTTCAAGGGCTTGAGCGTGATTTCTGAAGTGAAGCCGGACCCGACGAGGTTCATCCTGATCGGCACCAGCCACCCCGGCAACGTGGGGGCGGCGGCGCGTGCGATGAAGGTGATGGGCTTCTCCGAGCTGGTGCTGGTGCGCCCCCGCTTCGACGACGTGCTGGTTCAGGAAGAGACCGTGGCCATGGCCAGCGGTGCGGCCGACATCCTGGTGCGCGCGCGCATCGTGGACACGCTGGCCGAGGCCCTGGAGGGCGTGACCTACGCCATCGCCACGGCCATGACGCCCCGTGATTTCGGCCCGCCCACGATCACGCCCCGCGATGGGCTGGCCGCGTTGGCCTCCCGCGAAACGGTGCACAAGGTGGCCTTCGTGTTCGGCAGCGAGCGCTACGGCATGGCCAATGACGATGTCTACCGCTGCCATTCGGTGATGAGCATCCCGACCAACCCGGCCTACGGCTCCCTCAACCTGGCCCAGGCGGTGCAGGTGCTGGCCTATGAATGGCGGCAGGCGCTGGGCGGCTTCGCGGTCGAAGCACGCACGCCCGATGCCGAACTGGCCAGCGGCCACGCGGTGCAAGGCACGCTGGAGCACTGGCAGCAGGCCTTGATCGACATCGGCTTCCTGGATCCGGCCGCCCCCAAGAAGCTGATGCCGCGCCTGAACCAGTTGCTCAACCGCGCGCAGTTGCGCCAGGAAGAAATCCACATCCTGCGGGGCATCGCCAAAGCCCTCACGGAGCGATGTCGCAGCGGCGCAGCCCGAGATTGAGCTGGCCGGGAAGGCTTTGAGCGCCTGGCCCGCCGCGGGGCAAGTTCTTTACCCGACCGGTAAACTTGCCGACCTGCATTCAAAAAACGCATAAGCGCCCCATGCTCTTTGCCCGCCTGCGAGAAGACATCGCCTGCATTCTGGAACGTGATCCTGCGGCCCGCTCCGCCTGGGAGGTGCTGACCTGTTACCCCGGTCTGCACGCCCTGGCCATGCACCGCCTGGCGCACTGGTGCTGGGTGAACGGCTTGAAGTGGCTGGGCCGATGGCTGTCACACTGGGGCCGCTTCCTCACTGGCATCGAGATCCACCCGGGTGCCCGCATGGGCCGGCGCGTGTTCATCGACCACGGCATGGGTGTCGTGATCGGCGAGACGGCCGAGGTCGGGGATGACTGCACCATCTACCAGGGCGTGACCCTGGGCGGCACCTCGCTGAGCAAGGGGGCCAAACGGCACCCGACGCTGGGCAAGGGCGTGATCATCGGCGCCAATGCGCAGGTGCTTGGCGGCTTCACCGTGGGCGATGGCGCCCGGGTGGGCTCGAACGCCGTAGTGACCAAGCCCGTACCAGAGAACGCCACCGCTGTGGGCAACCCGGCCCGCATCATCGTGGCCAAGGTGCAGGTGCTGGACGAAGACCAGGCCAAGCGCGAAGCGCTGGCAGCCAAGATGGGCTTCTCGGCCTACGGGGTGACCGAGGGCGATGACCCGCTGTCGCAGGCGCTGAAAGGCCTGATCGACCATGCCTCCGGGCACGAGCACCAAATCGCACTGCTGTGGCAGGCCGTCGAGAAGCTGGCTGGCGAGGCCCGCACCGAGGCCGGCCGTGATTGCATGCCATGCGATGCCCAGAAGACCGAGCACTTCGATGCCGAAGGCCTGAACCGGCTCGTCAAGTGAACCGGGGGATCACCTCGGTGCCATCCCGGCCCGAGGCGATCAAGGAAGGCCGTCAACCCAGCAGGTAACCGCCGTCCACGTTCAGCGCAGCCCCCGTGGTGTAGCTGGCCGCATCGCTGGCCAGGTACAGCGCGGCACCGGCCATCTCCGACGGCTCGGCCACGCGGTTGATCGGCGTGTGCTCCATCACCTTGGACAGGATGGCGTCGTTCTTGACCAGGGCCGAAGCGAACTTGGTGTCCGTGGCACCAGGCAGGATGGCGTTCACACGCACCTTCATCGGCGCGCATTCCTTGGCGAAGGCGTGCGTCATCGAGATCACGGCTGCCTTGGTGATGGAGTAGATGCCCTGGGCCATGCCCGGGATCACGCCGTTGACCGAGGCGATGTTGATGATCGAGCCGCCGCCATTGGCCGCCATCAGCTTGGCGCCCTGCGAGCACATGAAGAAGTAGCCGCGGATGTTCACGTCCACCGTCTTCTGGAAGGCGCCCAGGTCGGTGTCGGTGATGTGGCCGAAGTAAGGGTTGGTGGCCGCGTTGTTGACCAGGATGTCCAGCCGGCCGAACTGCTCGCGCACGGCGGCGAAGGCCGCGTCGATCTGGGCCATCTCGCCCACGTGGCAGGCCAGCACGGAGGCCTTGCCGCCCGCGTCGCGGATAGACTGGGCCACGGCCTCGCAGGACTCTGCCTTGCGGCTGGAGACGATGACGTGCGCGCCATGCGCCGCCAGCAGGCGCGCGATGGCCTCGCCGATGCCGCGGCTGGCGCCGGTGACCAGGGCGACCTTGCCGCTCAGGTCAAAGGTGTTGGGGGTGGTGCTCATGCTTGTCTCTTTGGAATGGCTCAGAGCTTCGACGCGGCGATGATCCGCTCGCAGCGCTGGCCCAGGTAGTTCACGAAAGGCCCGAAGTTGGCGAACGCCGGATTGGTGGTGCTGCCTTCCTTGAAGCGCTTGTAGATCTGCTGCACGATGCCCATCAGCCGGAACAAGCCGTAGACCTCGTAGAAGTCGAAGTTGGCCACGCTCCAGCCCGTGCGCTCGCCGTAATACGCGATGACCTCGGCGCGCGTCAGCATGCCCGGCGCGTTGGTGGGCTGGCGGCGCGAGCCTTGCATGAACGGGTCGTCATCGGCCTGCACCCAGTAGGCCAACGCGCTGCCCAGGTCCATCATCGGGTCGCCCAGGGTGGCCATTTCCCAATCGAGCACGCCGATCACCTTCATCGGATCCTGCGGATCGAGCACGACATTGTCGAAGCGGAAATCGTTGTGGATCAGGCAGATGGCCACTTCCTGCTGGGGCTGCTTGTCGGCCAGCCATTGCATCACCGATTCGAAACCGCCCACGTCGTCGGTGATCGCGGCGCGGTAGCGCTTGCTCCAGCCCTCGATCTGGCGGGCCACGTAGCCCTCGCCCTTGCCGAAGCTGTCCAGGCCGGTGGCTTTGGGGTCAAGCTTGTGCAGCTCGACCAGGCGGTCGATCACGTTGCGGCACAGCTTGCGCGTCTGATCCGCATCGAGCGCCAGTTCACGCGGCAGGTTCTGGCGCGGGATCACGCCCACCAGGCGCTCCATCACGTAGAAGGGCACACCGATGACCTCGGTGTCCTCGCAGATAGCGAGGATCTCAGGCACCGTCGGGTACACCGGGCGCAGGGCCTGCATGATGCGGGCCTCGCGCACCATGTCGTGCGCCGACTTGGCGATGTGGCCGAAGGGTGGCCGGCGCAGGATCAGGTCGCGGTTGTCGTAGTGGATCAGATAGGTCAGGTTCGAGGCGCCGCCCGGGAACTGCTTCAGGGTGGGCGTGCCTTCGAGCTTGAGGCCCGAGGCCTCCAGGAAGGCGCCGACGCGGTCGAGGTCGACCTCCTCGCCTGCGCGCACGCTGCCGGCATCGTCGATGGGTGCTTTGCTCATGGGTCTCCTGTCTCGCTTCTTGGGGCTTGTGCTTTGGATCTGCTTGAACAGTATCAGGCCAGATCGCGCGCGGCCTTCTGCTTGCCCAGCTCGAAGCGGGCCACCACGCGGCGGTGCACTTCATCCGGGCCATCCACGATGCGCACGGTGCGCACATAGCCTGCCAGCGCAGTCAGCGGCGTGTCCAGCGTGGCGCCCAGCGCGCCGTGCATCTGGATGGCCGCATCCAGCACCTTCTGCGCCATGTTGGGCGCCACCACCTTGATCTGAGAAATCTCGCTCATGGCGGACTTCACGCCCACGGTGTCCATCATCCACGCGGCCTTGAGGGTGAGCAGGCGGGCCTGTTCGATGGCCATGCGCGCATCCGCAATGATGTCCACGTTGCCGCCCAGTTGCGTGAGCGGCTTGCCGAAAGCCACGCGGCTGTCGCCACGGGCGCACATCAGCGACAGGGCGCGCTCGGCCGCGCCGATGGTACGCATGCAGTGGTGGATGCGGCCTGGGCCCAGGCGGCCCTGGGCGATCTCGAAGCCGCGCCCCAGCCCGGCGATGACGTTTTCCTTGGGCACGCGCACGTTGTCGAACACCACCTCGCCGTGGCCGAAAGGCTCGTCATACGTGCCGAAGGCGGGCAGCATGCGCTGGATCTTCACGCCTGGGGTATTCAGCGGCACCAGGATCATCGAGTGGCGCGCGTGGCGATCGGCATCCGGATCCGTCAGACCCATGAAGATCAACACTTGGCAGTTCGGGTGTCCGATGCCGGAGCTGAACCACTTGCGGCCATTGATGACGATGTCATCGCCTTCGGGCACGGCGGTGGCCTGCATGTTGGTGGCGTCACTCGA
>CALAKR010000238.1 GCA_937923225.1 uncultured Aquabacterium sp.
GCCGGACCAGCTGTTGCCAGCCGTGTCACGGAACTTGGGCGTGGCGGCAGCCTTGGCCTTGCGGGCGCCGCGCTTGCCTGCCTTGGGCTTGCGTGTGGTGGTGCTCTTGCCGGTGGCGGCACGGCCGGGCTTGTCCAGGCCCAGGTCCTTGGCCGTCAGGCCGTAGACCTCGATGGCTTTCTTGATGCGCGCGACGACTTCGGCTTTCTCACGGTCCTTGAGCTTGGCTGCCTGGCTTTGCAGTCGTTCAATCTCAGCCATGAGTTCGATGTAGGTCTGGGCCATGTCGGTATGGGTCGTTTGTCGATGGGTGAAAGAGCTTGCGCTCACGACCTCCGCTGCGAACTTCTTATTGATCTTTTCGCGGACTATACCTCTGATGGCGAAAGGGCTCTTGTCAGGTGCCCGTGACGGTGCCTGATGTGGCGGGGGTGACATGGGCGGCAAAGCCCGTGAGATCAGGGACAACATCGTCGCGCAAGGTCAGTGCCGGGATCTCGTAATCGCCGCCATTTTGCGCACGGTAGGCAATGGGCTCGGTGTGCCACAACGCGTTCAGCCGCTGCCCCAGTTCAGCCTGGATCAGCGCGTAGCGCGCATCGTCAACCTTGCTGGTGCGGTGGACCACATACGGTGGCAGCACCGACATGCCCGGGTAGTACAGCATGCCGTGGTGGATGGGGAACAGCAGATCATCGATGGGCCCGTTGATGCCGCGCGGGCCGTAGTGCGAGGCCCAGCCGCCGGTGGTGACCACCAGCATCGCGCGCTTGCCTGCCAGGGTGCCTTCGCCGAAGCGCTCGCCCCATCGATGGTCGGAGTGCTCGCCCACGCCATAGGCGAAACCGTAGGCGTAGACACGGTCGAACCAGCCCTTCATCACGGCAGGCATTGAGTACCACCACAAGGGAAACAGCACGATCACCGCATCGGCCCACAGCAGCTTGGCCTGCTCGGCCGCGATGTCATCAGGCTGCGTGCCGCGCTGCAAGGCGTGGCCTGATGCAGTGGAGGGGTTGAAGTGGCCATCGGCATCGAGCGCGTCGGCAGGCTGGAAATCATCGCGGTCCAGCGAGGCCTTCCACTGCATGGCGTACAGATCGGAGACCTGCACCTGATGGCCTTGGCTCTCCAGGTGATCGACGATGAAGCGGCTGAGGGAGCCGTTGAGCGAGCGCGGTTCCGGGTGAGCGGTGAGCAGGAAGACATTCATGGTGAAGCATGCCTTGTGGGCATGGGAAACAGGCTTCCCATCTTGAGGACGCGGCCCGTAAACTGGAAATGAATTGCTTGGATAAAAGGTATCGACATGGCCTATACCAGCCTCAGCCGCACGAACCGTTTTGATCGCCTGGACCTGAACCTGCTGCTGACACTCGATGTGCTGCTCAAGGAGCTGAACGTGACCCGTGCGGCCGAGCGCCTGC
This sequence comes from uncultured Aquabacterium sp., assembly GCA_937923225.1. Lineage (GTDB taxonomy): Bacteria > Pseudomonadota > Gammaproteobacteria > Burkholderiales > Burkholderiaceae_C > Aquabacterium. Next base: position 1,428 of record CALAKR010000238.1, read on the forward strand.
ACCTGTCGCAGCCTTCCGTCAGTGCTCAGCTGGCCCGGCTGCGCGAGCACTTCGGTGATCCGCTGCTGCTGCCAGGCCCGCGCGGCATGAAACCCACGGCGCGCGCCCAGGCCTTGCGTGCACCGCTGGGTGAGGCGCTGGCCTTGCTGGCCGATGCCGTGGCGCCAGCGCAGGGCTTCGATGCCGCTCAGGCCACGAACACCTGGCGCATCGCTGCGGCCGATTACGGCGAGATGGCCGTGCTGGCGCCCTTGATCAGGCGGCTGCGTGAGGTGGCGCCGCATACGCGCCTGGCCGTGCTCCCGCTGGACACCAGGCGCCTGGCTCGTCAGGCTGAAAGCGGCGAGATCGACATCGCCCTGCACACCAGCCATGACGCACCGACAGGCTTGCGTCAACGGGCCTTGCTGGACGAGCGCTACGTGCTGGTCGGCCGGGCGGATCATCCTCGCCTGCGGCGGCGCCCCAGCCTGGCGCAGTTCTGCGCGCTAGGGCATGTGATCGTGTCGCCCAGCGGTGGTGGCTTCCAGGGCGCCACGGATCTGGCTCTGCAGGCTCTTGGTCTGCAGCGTGAGGTGGTGCTGTCGGTACCGCATTTCCTGTTTGCGCTGGACACCGTGCGCCGCACCGATCTGGTGGCGATGCTGCCCTCGCGCCTGGTGCATCAGGCCGAAGGGCTGCGCGTGGTCGAGCCACCATTGCCGGTGGCGGGCTACCAGATGGCCATGCTCTGGCATGAGGCCGTCCACCGCGATCCTGCGCAAGTCTGGCTGCGTGAGCAGATCGTGACCAGCCTGGCAGATTGACGCGGACTGCATCTGCCGTGAGGCGTAGGCTTGCCCTGGCCAGAAGGCGGATGACCAAAAGAAAACAGCCCGTCGGCCTAGGACTGACGGGCTGTGGCTCGGACGCGCTCACCGCGCGCCCTGGACTGGCGAGATGGCTGCCAGCCCTGACTCTCCTGAAGAGAGCACCGCCTCACCGGCGGCCAGGCCTGCGTGGCAGGTCCATCCTGCCAGTTCGGCCGGGAGAAGCCGAACGTTGCCTGTGATGACCACCGAGATCCGGTGTGTCCTGTGGATTGGCGAGTACCTCGTCAAACATCCACCGGTTCAGTGTGGCTCATTTCGACGGGGCTGTGGGCCTTCGTGGCATGCTGTCAGACACTGTGGCGTGATGCATGCACGCCAAAGGCGTTTGAAACGCGTGTGCGGATGGCGAAGGAGCATCGGGGCTGATGAAAGAGTTGCTGACATGTGAGCAGATGGCGCAGGCCGATGCATGGGCCATGGCCCATGGCGTGGCAGGCCCGACCCTGATGGCACATGCCGGGCAGGCTGTCGTGGACGCCATCCGGGCCCGCTGGAGCCCTCGGCCCGTGGTGGTGCTGTGCGGGCCAGGCAACAACGGCGGCGACGGGTATGTGGTCGCGCGTGGCCTGAGCGAAGTCGGCTGGCCGGTGCGCGTCGCTTCGGCATCGCCCATCGCCAGCCTGCGCGGAGACGCCGCCCACCATGCGGCCCTTTGGCGTGCGAGCGCGGCCGGGCACGAGCCCGAGGCGCTGCACCCCAGCCTGCTCGACGGCACGGCCTTGGTGGTAGACGCCTTGTTCGGTGCCGGCTTGAGCAGGCCTCTGGACGCGGGGTTGTCCGAACTGATGGCCGAGGTGGCCGCGCGTGGCATCCCGGTGGTGGCGGTGGACGTGCCGTCCGGTGTGCGCGGGAATACCGGCGAATCCTGGGGGGCTGCCCAGACGCAGCTTACCGTCACCTTCTTCCGCAAAAAGCCGGCACATTTGTTGATGCCCGGCCGTGCCCTGTGTGGCGAGGTGCTGGTGGCCGACATCGGCATCTCACCGCAGGCCTTGTCCGCTGTGGTGGCCCAGGCCTGGGAGAACGTGCCGGCCTTGTGGTCTGCCCTGTGGGGCCCTCCGATGGGCACGACGCACAAATACCGCCGAGGCCACGTCATGGTGCTGGGCGGCGCGCGCATGGTGGGTGCTGCCCGATTGGCGGCCCGTGCGGCGGGGCGTATCGGGGCGGGCATGACGACGCTGGCCGTGCCGGCATCGGCCTGGCCGGTGTATGCCGCCGGTGTGTTGTCCACGATGGTCCACCCCTTGCCTGATCACGCCGTGGCGCACTTCCTGGAGGATTGGACCGCGCTGCTCGCCTCGCCCAAGTGGGCGGCGGCGGTGCTGGGCCCGGGCGCACTGGCTGGTCTGCCCGAGCCGGCTGGCGCCACCTTGCGCTCGCTGGTGCTCACGGCCTTGCAGGCGCCTGGCGGGCGGCCGTTGGTGCTCGATGCCGATGCGCTCACGGCCTTCGAGGCATCGCCCCAGGTGCTGTTCGATGCCATTGCGCAGTCCACCAGTCCGGTGGTGCTCACGCCGCATGAGGGCGAGTTCCAGCGGCTGTTCGGCGCGGTCGATGCAGGCAAGCTCGATGGCACGCGCGAGGCGGCCCGCCGAAGCGGGGCGGTGGTTCTGCACAAGGGGGCCGACACGGTGATCGCTGCGCCGGACGGCCGTGCCGCCATCAACGCCGGTGCGCCGGCCTGGCTGGCCACGGCCGGGGCGGGCGATGTGCTGGCCGGCATGATCGGCGGCCTGTTGGCCCAGGGCGTGCCCGCCTGGGAGGCCGCGTGCGCGTCGGCCTGGGTGCATGGGGCCTGTGCGCAGGCCTTCGGGCCGGGCCTGCTGGCCGATGACCTGCCCGAGCAGGTGCCTGGCGTCCTGCAGTCGCTGTGGGCTCACTGCTAGGCGATGTGGTACAGGCCGTGGCGGATCAGCCGACGCAGGTGCGGTTCTTGCCGGTGCGCTTGGCTTCGTAGAGCGCCACGTCCGCGCGGTCCAGCGCTTGCTCGATCGGCTCTCCGTCGCGGTACTGCGTGACGCCGGCCGAGAAGGTGATGAACACCTTGTGCGTGTCCTGCGTGAAGAACTCGGCGCTGAGCTGGCGTTGCAGGCGGGTCAGCACGTGCTGGCCTTCTTCCACCTCGGTGTTGGGCATCAGCACCACGAACTCCTCGCCGCCGTAGCGGGCCAGTGCATCGCTGGGCCGCAGGGATTCGCTCACCCGCCGCGAGAGGAACTTCAGGGCTTCGTCACCCGTGTGGTGGCCCAGGGTGTCGTTGAGCTTCTTGAAGTTGTCCACGTCCAGCAGGCCGATGGCCAGCAGTTGTCCCTGGCGGTCAACGCGCGAACGCTCGCTGTCAAAGATGCGCATCAGGCCGCGGCGGTTGGCCACTTGCGTGAGCGGGTCGGTCGAGACCTCGTCGGAGAGCTTGCGGATCTCGTCTTCCAGATCCCTGACGCGTTGCGTGAGCTCGGTGGCACGGGTGTGCTCGGTGTGCAGGCGCTCCTGGGCCTGCGAGATCACGCCATGCACGGCCAGGCTTTCGGTGACCATCTCGCGCACGACGCCGGTCAGGCTTTCCAGCGTGTCGGCCTGGCCGATGGTGTCGGCGTAGCGGCTGAGGTTGTCCTGGAAGCGGCCCGTGGTGTGGCCCAGCTCGCCGATCTCGCTGAGCATCTGCTGGATCAACTGCTTGAGCGCTTGGCGCGCGGCATCGCGCTCGCCTTTGAGCGCCTGCTGGCGCAGGCGGGTGTCGTCCAGCAGTTGCTGGATGCGCCGTGCGCCCCGGCTGGTCAAGCCTTCGGAGAGCTCGGCGCGCATGGCCTCGCTCTGGCCCTGGGCCCAGCTGTCGTCCTCGGCCAGGTCGACCAGGCTGTCGGTCAGTGAGCGGCACAGTTCCAGCAGTTGGTCCATCACGTGGTGGCGGTGCTCGATCACGCGGCGTGCCTGCGTGCAGGCGTCCTGCAGCTCACCCTGCAGGGCGTCCGCAGGGGCTTGCATCTCCAGAGCCCGGTTCACGGCGGTCTGCAACGCGGCCTGGGCATCAGCGGCCTGTGCGTCCGAGGCGGGCAGGGCGGTGCTGATGGTGTCTACCAGCGGAGTGCTGAGCCAGCGTGCATCGGGTGGGGGTGTTGCATCACTGGATTCGGCCGCACCTTGGTCAGGCTGGGCGTTCACAGCGGCATCCTCACCAGCGGCACTCACGGTGGTGCCAGTGCCAGCGACCGTGGCGGCTTCAGGAAGCTGGGTGGGCGTGGCGGTATCCAGCGCCTGGGCCGCCGCTTGCTCGTCCTCGGGGCGGTCGCTGTCCCAGGCCTGCACCAGGGGCTGAAGGCGTTGCAGCAGCCTGCTCGACGATTGCTTGCTGCCGGCCAGCACGCGCTGCAGGCTGTCCTTGCGGCGCGCTGCCGTCCACTGCTTGTTGCTGCGCTCCAGGCCGCGGGCGATGCGTCCGATCAGTTCGGCCCATTCGGGACCGTCTTCGGTGTCCAGCACCGCTGGGGCCGTGGGCAGAGCAGTGGGCGTTGCTGGCGGGGCCGCATCGGCCATGGGCCAGCCCAGTGCCGCCGATTCGGCCGCGTAGGCGGTGCGGAAGTTCTCGGGCGTGGGCTCCTGGCGCTCCGTGGCCAAGCGTTTGAACGCCGCCTTGGCCAGCAGGGCCGGGGTGGGTGGCGTGGCGGAGTCAGGTGGCGTGGTGCTCATGGATGAATCGGTGCCGAGCGCGTCGCTGAGCGCACCGTCGGGTCAGCGGGGGCTGCGCTCAGTTCGCCACCCGGTCAGCTGGGGTCAACTGGGTTTGCCACCCACCACCGAACCCAGGGCGCCGAAATCCGTTTCGATGCGTGGCAGCGGGCGCTTGTGCAGATCCTGCAGCCATTCGTCGATGTCCTTCGGAGGCATGGGGCGGGCGAACAGGAAGCCCTGGCAGATCTGGCAGCCCAGGTTGTAGAGCACTTCCATCTGCGAGACCTGTTCGACCCCTTCGGCAATGACGCGCAACCCCAGGGCGCGCGCCAGCGCGATAATGGCAGAAACCACCGCCGAGCTCTGTGGCGT
>CALAKR010000239.1 GCA_937923225.1 uncultured Aquabacterium sp.
GAGTGGCTGCCATCAGGTTGTAGAACACGCGGCTGTCCGCGTCCGGCACGTGACGTCCCGACCCGCCCGTGCGCCGCCAGACCTGGATGATGTCGCGCACCACATCAGCCTGCCTGAAATAGGCATCGGCGTCGTCGTCATCGGCCCAGTAGCGCAGATTGCGCATCTCCCAGTGGGCATGCACCACCAGGCCGCCCAGCACATGCCCCTCAGGCGCGCGGCCAGCCTGCTCGCGGGCGAAGGCGAACATGGCCTCATGGCTGCCGCCCCACTTGGCCTTGAGGTTCTCCAGCATCAGCACATGGCCCTGGACATGCAGGGGGGCTCGTTCCAGCAGCGACTGGAAACGCCTCCCGGTGTCGTCGTCGTCCAGTTGCAGCCCACGCGTCGTGCTCAGCAGGCCCACCCAGGGTTCTGGGTGCCCGGGCCGTACGCGCGCGGCCTCGTCGAACAGCCGGTCGGCGTTTTCCAGCTGGCTGATGAAGACGGGCCAGGCATCCTCTTTCACGTCGTAGGCAACCTTGCCGCCCCTGACGCGCCAGCCCTCGCGCACGGAGCCGCGGCCCAGCAGCATCGCCGCGTGAAAGGCGCCCTTGCCTGGGTCATCCTGCCATACCCGCACCGCGTCCAGCGCAGTAGGCAAGTCCGATGCTCGGCCGCCAGTCATGGCGTCGAGGATGGCGTCCAGCGCATCGCCGTAACGGTCCACGGCGATCCGATCGAACGCCGCCTCCACCGCCTCGTAGCGCTTGGCGCGCAGGTCATCGGCGATGCGCCGGATGCCGGGCGATGCTGCCGGATCGAACACCGTCGTGACGGGCTTGAAGCCCAGGCGCTCCAGCCATGTGAAGACTGTCTGCAACCACACCATCCCATCCCCCGCACCTTGTTGTTCATCGTGCGGCGACTATAGAGCAGCCACCCCGCGCCCCGCGCGGGCCTGGCCGGGCTCAGGAGGTCCTGGCCACCCAGCCTAGCGGCGCATGTCGCATGAACCAGCCCACCAGCACCCAGGGCCAGGCCGGCACGCAGGCCGTGGCCGGCTCGCGCTCGATGGCCGCCACCAGCGCCTTGCAGCCACTGGCCGTGTCCACCATCAGCGGCGTCTTGGCGGCCTTGCTGCTGAGCTCGGTCTCGATGTAGCCCGGGAAGATGGTGGTGACCTTGATCGGCAGGCGCAGCACATCCGCGCGGATGCCTTCGAGCAGGGCCGCGAAGCCCGCCTTGGTGGCCGCGTAGGTGCTGAGGTTGCGCGGCAGGCCGCGCATCGCGCTCATCGACGAGATGCCGACCAGGTGGCCGCTGTTCTGCGCGCGAAATATCTCCATGGCCGCCTCGCACTGCGCCAGCGCGGCAATGAAGTTGGTCTGCGCCGTCTGCAGGTTGGCGTCGAAGCGGCCCTTGCCCACTGGCTGGCCCTTGCCCAGGCCAGCGTTGACGATGACGCGGTCGATCTGGCCGAACTCGTCCTTGAAGGACTTGAACACCTCGAAGACCTGGGCGTGGTCGTTCACGTCGAGCGGGCGCACGGAGATGCGCACGCCAGGATGCTTGGCTTCGAGCTCCGACTTCAGCGCCAGCAGGCGGTCGGTGCGCCGGGCACACAGGGCCAGGTGCCGGCCCTTGGCCGCGAACTCGCGGGCCATGCCCTCACCCAGGCCGGAGCTGGCGCCAGTGATCAGGATGGTCTGTCGCTTGGGCATGGCGTCTTTCAAAGCGCGGTGATCACTGAATCTTCAGGAAGGCCTTGAAGGCCGCCACGGTCTGCGCCGGGTCTTCCTCCTGCGGCACGTGGCCCAGGCCCTCGAACATCACCAGCTGGCTGCCGGCGATGTCCTGCTTGAAGTGTTCGGCGTTCTCCGGCGGGATCAGGCCATCCTTGCTGCCCCACAGGATCAGCGTAGGCTGCTTCACACCCTTGATCAGCGCGGCGTTCTCGCCCCCGGGCGATTGCTTGAAGCGCTCGCGCAGCGCGCCGCGGTTGCCTTCGCGCAGGGTGAGCTCGTAGTAGCGCTCCACCAGCTCCGGCGTGACCTTGCTCGGATCGCCATACACATTGCGCACGCTCGATTCGATCATGCTGCGCGGCAGCACGTTGGCGATGATGGGGCGCAACGCCGGGATGGCCGCCAGCTTGAAACCGATGGGCACCGAGGTGGCCTTGTAGGGGTAGCCGCCGGAATCGACCAGCACCAGCTTGGCCACGCGATCAGGATAGGCCTGTGCCGTCATCCACGACACGGAGCCGCCGAAGGAGTTGCCCGCCAGCACCACCTGCTTGAGGCCCAGTTGATCGAACACGTCCTTCATGAAGCCGGTGTAGCGCACCAGGCGGTAGTCGTTGTCGGGTGCGGGGCCGGTCAGGCCGAAGCCCGGCAGGTCGATGCGGATCACGCGGCGCTGGCCTTTCAGCGCGTCCACCCAGCCATCCCAGGTGTGCAGGCTGGCGGAGGTGCCATGCAGCAGCACGATGGGCTCGGGGTCGTCCTTCGGGCCTTCGTCACGCAGGTGCACCTGCATGCCCTGCACGGTGATGAACTGCGAGGGCGCGGGCGCCCAGCGGGCTTTCAGCGAATCGACCGGGCGGTCAGGCGCCCAGGCCAGGGCCACGCCGCCCGCGATCAGCGCCACGGCCAGCAGCAACAGGCCGAGCACGGCCTTGAACAATGTCTTCATGAAAATCCCCAGGGTTGGCTTTTGTTGATCAAACCTCAACGATAGGTCAAAAGTGCCTTGTCGCCGCCCTCCAGATGGGCGTGTTCGTTGATGGAAATGAGGTGCAGCCCGTCGCGCCCGGCCAGCAGCTTGGTCACGCCCGCGTTGGCCAGCGTCCAGTTGATGGTGAAGGCCTGTGCGTCGCTCAAACCCAGCAGGTGCGCGCAGATCACGCTGATGGTGCCGCCGGAGGTGAACACCAGCGTCGTGCCCTTGGGGCTGGTCTGGCGCACGATGTCGTCCAGCGCGGCCACGCAGCGGGCGCGGAAATCGGCCCAGCTCTCAGCGTATTCGTGTGCGAACTCGCCCTCCACCCAGCGCGAGACCGCGCCCTTGAAAAAGGTCTGGAAGGAGCGTTTCGGATCGCCCGAGGCGGCCATCTCACCCATCATCACCAGCTTGTCGACGTAGCGCGGCTCGGCCACCTCGATCACGTTCTCGTGGTGGAACTCGTTGACGCCCTGGTGCAGTTCCATCTGCAGGCTGCAGCCCAGCGTCTCCAGGCAGTTGATGGCCGTCTCCTGATGGCGCTTCATGCTGCCGCTGATGATGAGATCAGGCACCACGCCGCGCGCCTTGAGCGCCGCGCCCAGCACGCGGCCCTGCTCATGGCCCAATGGCGAGAGCTGGTCGTAGTTGTTGCTGCCGAAGGAGGCCTGGCCGTGACGGATGAAGTAGATGGCACCCATGGTATGTCTGCCTTGTCAGCCGCGCGCGCGTTTGATCAAGCCCTTGCAGCGCCAGTCCAGGTAGTTGGACATGATCCAGAAGTTCTTGAACGCGGGGTTGCGGGTCTGCTTGTGGTGGTAGCGGTAGTAGATCTGCTGCACGATCACGGCCAGGCGGAACAGGCCGTAGACCTCGTAGAAGGCCCATTGCTGCCGGTCGAGCTTGAAGCCGCTCTTGTCCAGGTAGTACTCGACGACTTCTTCGCGGCGCAGCATGCCGGGCAAATGCGTGGGCTGGCGGCGCGTGGTCTGCAGCAGGGTGTTATCATCCGCGTGCACCCAGTAGGCCAGGGCGTTGCCCAAGTCCATCAGCGGGTCGCCCAGCGTCGCCATTTCCCAGTCGAGCACGCCGATGACCCTGGTGGGATCGGTCTCGGCCAGCACGACGTTGTCGAAGCGCCAGTCGTTGTGGATCACGACGTTGGCCACGTCATCCGGCGTGCGCTCTTTCAGCCAGGCCATCACGCGCTGGTAGCTGGGCACGTTCCAGGTGCGGGCACGGGTGTAGCGCTCGCTCCAGCCCTCGATCTGGCGGCGGCAGTAGCCGCTGCCCTTGCCCAGGCTGTCCAGGCCGGCGGCCTTCGCGTCCACGCCGTGCAGCTCTATCAGCTTGTCGAGCACGTTCATGCACAGCTTGCGCGTGGTGGCCACATCCAGCGCCAGCCCCTTGGGCATGTTCTTGCGCGGGATGATGCCGGCGATGCGCTCCATCACGTAGAACTCGCTGCCGGTGATGGCTTCGTCCGCGCAGTGGCCGATCATGGTCGGCACCACAGGGTAGACGGGCTTGAGCGCGCTCTGCACGCGGAACTCGCGGCCCATGTCGTGCGCGCCCTTGGCCTTGGTGCCGGCGGGTGGGCGGCGCAGGATGTAATCCCCATTGGGGTACTGCAGGCGGTAGGTCCAGTTCGACGCGCCGCCCGAGAACTGCGTGACCTCGGGCGCGCCCTGCAGGCCAGGCACCTGCTGCTTGAGCCAGGCATCGACCGCAGGCGTGTTCAGCTCTTCGCCGGGGCGCACGCGGCCGCCCCGGTCCTGCACGGAAGATGACGTGGTGGTGGGTTGAACCACCACGCTCACTTCATGACCCCGTACTTCATCAGCTCCAGGCGGGCGATCATGCCCTTGTGCACTTCATCGGGGCCGTCGGCCAGGCGGATGGCGCGGGCCTGGTTGAAGAAGGCCGTGAGCGGCGTGTCGTGCGACACGCCCATGCCGCCGTGCAGCTGGATCGCGAAGTCGACCACGCTCTGCAGCACGTTGGGCGCCACCACCTTGATGGCGGACACGTCCGTCAGCGCGCCCATCACGCCCACGGTGTCGATCTTCCAGGCGGCTTGCAAGGTCAGCAGGCGGGCCTGGTCGATGGCCACGCGGGCTTCGGCGATGCGCTCGCGGTTGCCACCCAGGTTGATCAACTGCTTCTTGAACGCGGTGCGGTCAATCGCGCGCTTGATGCCAAGTTCGAGCGCCTGCTCGGCCGCGCCGATGCAGCGCATGCAGTGGTGGATGCGGCCCGGGCCCAGGCGGCCCTGTGCGATCTCGAAGCCCTTGCCCGGCCCGACGATGAAGTTGGACACCGGCACGCGCACGTTGGTGAAGTGCACCTCGCCGTGGCCGTGCGGCTCGTCCCACTCGCCGAACACGGGGAGCATGCGCTTGATCTCGACGCCGGGGGTGTCCAGCGGCACCAGCACCATCGAGTGCTGGCCGTGTCGGCCGGCGTCGGCGTTGGGCGTGGCCGCCATGAAGATGCCGATCTTGCAGCGCGGATCCCCCACGCCGGACGACCACCACTTCTTGCCGTTGAGCACGATCTGGTCGCCTTCGACCACGGCCGTGGCCTCCATGTTGGTGGCGTCGGACGAGGCCACGTCGGGCTCGGTCATGAAGAACACGGAGCGGATCTCGCCGGCCAGCAGGGGCTTGAGCCAGCGCTCCTTCTGCTCGGCGCTACCGTACTTCCACAGCACTTCCATGTTGCCGGTGTCGGGCGCGTTGCAGTTGAAGATCTCGGGCGCCATCAGGCTGCGGCCGGTTTCTTCGGCGCTGAAGGCGTACTCCAGCACGCTCAGGCCCGCGCCCAGCTCCGGGTCGGGCATGAAGAGGTTCCACAGGCCTTCGGCGCGGGCCTTGGCCTTGAGCTCTTCCACGCGCGGCGGGATGGTCCATTGCGTCCAGTCACCGCCGTGGCGCTGGCCCAGGATCTCCTGCCAGTGCTGGGATTCGACGGGTTCGATGTTCTTCTTGATGAAGGCACGGACGGCATCGGCCGTCTTCTTGGCACGTTCGCTGGGCTGGAAATCCATGGCCGCTCCTCAGGGGTGGTGGTCTGTGTGTGGCGCGATCCTACGCCGGGGCAGGTCTTGCAGCAAATGATGAATTCTTATCGCAAGTCATGCACCTGATGCATGGCCTGGCGGGCACCGGCGGCCACGCTGTCACGCATCCAGCGGTGCACCGGATCGCCGTCGCGGTCGGCATGCCAGTACATCCAGATGCCCATGGGCGGCACGCGCACGGGCAGGTCCAGCAGCACCACGGGCAGGGCCTCGCACAGGCGCTCGGCGTAGGTGCGCGGCAGGGTCAGCAGGGCGTCGCTGGCGGCCACCACGTGCGCGGCGGCAAAGTAGTGCTGGCAGCGCAGGGTGATGCGGCGCTCGCCCTGGCCCAGGGCGGCCCATACGGCCTGCAGCGGGTCGGCCTGATCGGGCAACATGCTCACCATCACATGGCCTTGTTGAAAGTAGGCGCTCACATCAAGACCCTTCTTGAGCGCCGGATGGCCACGCCGTGCCACCACGGCCAGGGCCTCGTCGGCCAGGTGTGCGCCCTTGATGCGGCCGGCCACGCGGCGCTGGCGGTCGATCACCAGGTCCACCTCGCCCAGGCTCAGCAGGCGCTCCAGATCAGCCCGGGGCACGCGCACGCTGGCCAGGCGCACGCCCGGGGCGGTGTCGGCCAGGTGCGCCATGAGCGGCGGCAGGGTGATGGCCTCCATCACGTCGCGCATGCCCAGGCGCAGGGTGATGTCCAGGGTGTGGGGGTCGAAGGTCTCGGCCTGGGCCAGGCAATCCTGCAGGCCGCGCAGGTGGGCGCGCACCTCGCCGATCACGCGGCGCGTGAGCTCGGTGGGCACCATGCGGTTGCCCTGGCGCACGAACAGCGGATCACCCCAGATGCGGCGCAGCCGGGCCAGCGCGTGGCTCACGGCCGGCTGGCTCAGGTGCAGCTGGCGGGCGGCGCCCGAGATGCCGCCATGCTCGTGCACGGCTTCGAACACGCGGAACAGGTTGAGGTCCAGCCGGGACCAGGGCGAGGGGGTCATCAAAGCATTATGAAAGAGCGCTCGATGAGCGCCCCGCCTGAACCAGCCCTGTGCAACCCAGGCAAGGCACAGGTGATTCGGCCGCTTGCCACGCCACGAGGCCGCGCCTCGCGCGATAATGTTGTGTTGCCGACGCTGGTCGGCGCTACTGGAGCGATCACCTTGGACATCCCCCCTCGGTGACCGCCCACTCCGGCCACCTGGCCATCCCGCCCCGAACAACACGGTCGCGACACGGCCCCGCCGCGTCAGACCACAACAAGAGGCGTGGAGCCGGTGCGCGGGCCCCGCCGTTCGCACGCCTGTGCGCGGCCGCCGGCCCAACTGCGGGAGGGGGCGGACACCCATCACCCCCTCTCCCAGATCCCTGTGAGCGTGCAGTGCCGAGCGCCGCCGCCCACGTGCCGGAGTTCCCATGCTCAACGTGTTCACGCTGGCCAACGGCCGGCTATTCCAAGAAGAAATCGACCGCCCCGAGGACCTGCCCCCGGTCAACCCCGTCTGGGTCGACCTGGAAGATCCCACGCCGGAAGAAAAAGGCTGGATCGCCGCGCGCTTCAACCTGTTCATCCCCCAGGACATCATCGACGACGACCTGGAGGAATCCGCCCGCTTCTACGAAGAAGAAGGCGCCATCCACATCCGTTCCGACTTCCTGATCGACGACGACGAGACCCCGCGCAACGTGCGCGTGGCCTTCATCCTGCACAACAACGTGCTGTTCTCGATCCACCGTGAAGACCTGCCGGTGTTCCGCCTGCTGCGCATGCGCGCCCGGCGCATCCCCGCGCTGATCGAGGATTCAAAGGACGTGCTGCTCAAGCTCTACGACGCCGATGCGGAATACTCCGCCGACGCGCTGGAGGGCATCTACGACGAGCTGGAAAAAGTCAGCAAGCGCGTGCTGCAAGACGAGGTGAACGACCAGGCTGCTGCCGAGGCGCTGGCCGCCATCGCCCGCCAGGAAGACTTGAACGGCCGCATCCGCCGCAACGTGATGGACACGCGCCGCGCCGTGAGCTTCATGATGCGCGCCCGCATGCTCAACGCCGAGCAGTTCGAGGAATCGCGCCAGATCCTGCGCGACATCGATTCGCTCGATTCGCACACGGCCTTCCTGTTCGACAAGATCAACTTCCTGATGGATGCGACCGTCGGTTTCATCAACATCAACCAGAACAAGATCATCAAGATCTTCTCGGTGGCCAGCGTCGCGCTGCTGCCACCCACCTTGATCGCCAGCGTCTACGGCATGAACTTCAAGTACATGCCCGAGATCGACTGGCAATACGGCTATGCCTACGGTATT
>CALAKR010000240.1 GCA_937923225.1 uncultured Aquabacterium sp.
GCCTTGCTGCCCATCCACCAGAAGCTGGCCCGCGAGGATCTGGCTGGTGCCGTGCTGGAGTGCGACAAGGTGCTGGCCGCCCAGAACCGCTGGTTCATGGCCGTGCTGCAGATCAAGGGCCAGGCCCTGCTGCAGCTGGGGCGCCATCAGGATGCGAAGGAGGTCTACCGCCTGGCCATCGAGAAGCGCCCGCAACTGGTTTGGGCACAGCTGGGCCTGGCCCGCGCCCACAAGGCCGCGGGTCAGTTCGAGGAAGCCAAGCAACTGGCACAGCAGATCATGGGCTCGCGCGAAGGCGAAAAGAACGTGGCCGCCTACGATGTGATGGCCGAGGCCCTGGAGGCTCAGGGCGATGCCCAGGCCGCCATGTGGGTGCTGCGCGATGCCGCCGCCGTGGTCCCTTCCGCCCGCCGCCACCGCCTGGCCGGCGAGAGCGCCTACCGCAACGGTGATCTCGATTCTGCCAAGGAGTACCTGCAGAAGGTGGCCAAGGCCACCAAGGGCTCTGTGATCGCCCAGCCGCAGGACACCTTGCTGCTGGCCCAGGCCCTGGTGGACCGTGGTGACACCGCCGAAGCCCTCAAGGCCCTGGCCGACAACGCCGCGGCCTACAAAAACACGCCCACCTTCGAGAACGTGTCGCAGGCCCTGCAGGCCCAGGCGCATGCCAAGGCAGGCGCATCCGATGAATCCGAGAAGGCCCTCAAGCGCGCCCGCGAGACGATGCGCAAGGGCAAGGCCGACTTCGCCACCATCGCCCTGGCCAAGGCCGAGCTGATGGCCGGCCATGAAGAAGAAGGTCTCAAGCTGATGGAGACCGCCATCAGCGCCGACCACGAGAACCCGCGCATCAAGCAGATGATCGGCAACGCCCTGCGCGACACCGGCCATGAAGACAAGATGGACGCCATCGTCAACGCTGCCGCGGCGGTGCTGACCACGCGTGTGCAGGATGCGCGCAAGCTGCTGGGCAACAGCCAGATCGACGAAGCCGTGCAGGCCATCGAGACCGTGCTGAAAGATTACCCTGAGAACACTGGCGCCCTGCTCCAGGCCGCGCAGATCAACTGCATGGCCCTGCGCCTGAAGAAGGCGCTCAACGCCGACATGGTCGAGCGCGTGCGCCAATACCTCACGCGCCTGGAAACCCTGATGCCCGGCAATGACCGCGTCACCATGATGCGGCGCTACTTCCGTGAAACGCTGGCGGCGCTGGAAACGTCGTCGGCCGCCCACTGACAGAGGGTCTGATGGAATCGACCACCCTCACCCTGATCGCCCACGATCTCAAGAACGCGCTGGGCTCGCTGGAAGGCCAGCTCGAAGCGCTGATCGACCAGCCCGATCCGGTGCTGGCCCACACCGCCTACATCCATTGCACCGAGCTGCGTCGGCAGTTCGTGCAGTTCCTGGCTGTCTATGGCTCCTCAGACGCGCTGGCCGCACATTGCGAGGACGAATCCCCCATCGAAGTGCTGCAATCGCTCACGCGCATGGCCCAAATCAAGGCCATGACCCTGCCCAGCACGCCCCGGATCAAACTGCTGCAGGACCAGCATATCCCGCCCTTCTGGTACCTGGACCGCCGCCTGGTGTCCATGGCCATGGAGGCCGCCCTGCACAACGCCAGCCGCTTCGCCCGCAAGGACGTGACCCTGCGTGCCCGTGAAGACGACGGCTACCTGGTGCTGGTGGTGGAGGACGACGGCCCCGGCCTGGGCGCCGTGGATCCCAATGACCACTCCACAGGCCTGGGCACCATGCTGTGCCAGGCCGTGGCCAAGGCGCACCGCAGCGCTGAGCGTGTCGGCCGCGCCACCATGCAGAACCGACCCGAAGGCGGCGTGCGCTTCGAGCTCTGGCTGCCCTGAGCCGCGATCACACCTTGCCGCCCGCGACACCACCTTCCACGGCATGGCAGGCAGCGGAGGGGCTCGTTGTTCCCACCGGCCGCGACTTCGCTGAACTGCCGGCCACCATGGCCGCCCAGCCCAGTCTTCAGGACAGCCTGAGGACGCTGCTGCATGGCCTGCTGGCCCGTACCGGCGCCGTGCGCGCCGTGCTGCTGTGGTACGAAGGTGGTCATGCAGGGCAGGCTGTCGATGCACGGGCCGCCAATGCCGATGGCCGTCAGCCGGCCAGCACACTGACCGTGGATCAGCCCGATACACGGCTCAAGGATGCCGCCGAGGAGGCCATCGACCAGGGCATGGCCGTCGGCTCCGACGAAGGTGCCCAGCCTGGCGACTGGCTCAATCGCGCGCAGCAGGCCCTTGCCGCACACGAAGACCGTGCCGTGCTGACCTTGCCCCTGCCCGGCGCCAACGACCCCATGGGGGCCGTGCTGTTGTTCTGGCCGGACGATCCCAGCCGGCGCCAGGCACCGGACACCTCTGTGCTCAGTCAATGGATGGCCAGCGTGGCGCCCTTGCTGGCGGCCCAGCGCCGCGCGGAGCGCCCATGGCACTGGCATGCGCGCCAGGCATGGCGCCAAAGGCGCCAACGCTGGCGACAGGACACCCCTCGCCTGCAACGCCGCCTGTGGTTCGCCGCGGGCGCAGGTCTGCTGCTCCTGGCCTTGGTGCCGATGCCCGAACGCATCGGCGGCTCGGCCCGCATCGAAGGCGCGCAGCAGCGCGTGCTGGCTGCCCCCACCGACGGCTTCATCAAGGCCACCCATGTGCACCCGGGCGACCGGGTCAAGGCCGGCCAGGTGCTGGCCGACCTGGCGGAGCAGGACCTCAAGCTCGAACGTGACCGCTGGGCCAGCCAGGTCGCACAGCAGGACAACAGCTATGCCGCCGCGATGACCCGGGCCGACCGGGCCGAAGCCGCGCTCGCCCTGTCTCGGCTGGAGGAAGCCCAGGCCCAGCTGGCCTTGATCGACGAGCAACTCAAGCGATCGCAACTCAAGGCCCCGTTCGACGGCATCGTGATCCAAGGCGACCTGAGCCAGTCCATCGGCGCGCCGGTCAAACAGGGTGACACCCTGATGACGGTGGCGAGCACCCAGCGCTTTCGCGTGGTGATCGACATCGATGAGGCCGACGTCGCGCGCGTGCGCGGCGGACAGTCGGGGCGCATTGCCCTGTCCGCTCTGCCATGGGATGCACTGGACCTGAAAGTGGCGCGCATCACCCCGCTGGGCGTGGCCCGCGACGGACGCAACGTCTTCGAGGTGCAGGCGGACTTCACCCAGGCACCGCCGGCGGACATCCGTCCGGGGCTGACGGGCCAGGCCAAGGTCGTGGTCGGCTGGCGCCCCTTGCTGTGGTCCTGGACGCGCCCGCTGGTCAACCGCCTGCGCTTCCTGTGGTGGGCCTGGTGATGGCGGACACGGCGTTCGATCCGCTCGCCAGCCCGGAGTGGTACCGCGTGGCTGATTGGCGGCCCCGCTTGCGAGAAGGCGTGACGGTCAGCCGCCTGTGGCAGCGCGGCCAACGCTGGCATGTGCTGCGTGACGCGCAGGGCGGCCCAGGGTGCCGGCTGGACCCACCCGCCTACGCGATCGCGGGCCGCCTTGACGGGCGCCGCAGTCTGCGGGAGCTCTGCGCCACGCTGTCGCGCCACACCGCGCACGGCGATGCCCCGGACCCACCGACGCAGGACGATGTCATCAGCGTCGTCACCACCCTGCAGCAGCACGGGTTGATCGCATTCGATAGGGACGCGCCCCATGCCGGCACGCCCACGCCCTTTCTCAGCCCCAGACCTTTGCCCACGATGGAAGGCCCGGAGCCCGACACCCCGCAGCGCCGCCCCAACAGCCTGCTGGCCTGGCGACTGCCCCTGCTGGATCCCACGCGCCTGCTCGACAGGCTGGCACCGCTGGGCACCTGGCTGTTCTCACCCCTGGGCGCCGTGGTGTGGACACTGCTGTTCGCCTCGCTGCTCATCGGGCTGATCCTGCATGCACCCGCCCTGCTCTCGCATGCGCAGACCTGGCTGGGCACCCCGCGCTATCTTCTGCTGGCTGCCCTGGCTTACCCATTGATCAAGGCCGTGCACGAACTGGCCCACGGCCTGGCCGTGCGGCGCTGGGGCGGCCCCGTCCACGAGGCAGGCATCACCCTGATGATGCTGATGCCCATCCCGTATGTGGATGCCTCCGCGGCGCACGGCTTCGAGCGGGCCTGGCAGCGCGCCATGGTCAGCGCGGCAGGCATCCTGGCCGAGCTGGCCCTCGCCGCCATCGGGCTGTGGGTGTGGCGGCTGAGCGTGCCCGGGCTCGTGCAGGATCTGGGCTTCGTGGTGTGGTTCATCGCTGGTGTGTCGACACTGCTGTTCAACGCCAACCCACTGCAGCGGCTGGACGGCTATCACCTGCTGACCGATGTGATGGCCCTGCCCAACCTCGCGCCTCGAAGCCGCCAGTGGTGGATGCATGCCCTGCCCTGCTGGTTGATGAGCCGTTCACTGCATGACCCGAACGTGCCTGGCGCTCCAGTGCAGGCCCCGGGCGAAACGCCCTGGCTGATCGCCTACGCGCCGCTGGCGTGGCTCTGCCAGTTGGTGCTGTGGAGCGGCATGGCCTGGTGGCTGGGCGGCATCTCCTCGGTGCTGGGCATCCTGGCGGGCATGCTGGTGGCTTGGCAATTGCTGCTCAAACCCGGTGCGCACTGGGCGCGCCTGCTTTGGCAAAGCCTGCTTTGGCAGGATGTGGCCGCCAGCACGACTCGCCCAACGGTCTGGCGCCGGCCCGTCATGCTGCCCATGCTTGCCCTGCTCGTGTTGCTGCTGCCCTGGCCGGATGCCCGTCTGGCGCAGGGCATCGTGTGGGCGCCGGAGCAGGCCTTGGTCAGGCCCGAAGTCGATGGCTTCGTGCAGCAGGTCCATGGCCGGGAGGGCAGCACGGTGCGCGCAGGTGATCTGCTGCTCACCCTGGACAACCCAGGCCTGCGGGCCGAACACCAACGGACCCAGGCCAAGCTCGCCCAGGCTGAACAGAGCCAGTTCAGCCAGATGGGCCTGGACAGCGGCAAGGCCGGCCAGGCCGGCGACGAGGTCCAACGCCTTCACGAGCATCTGGCTTACTTGGAGGCGCAACTCGGCCGGCTCGACGTGCGCGCCCTGCGGGACGGCCAACTGGTGCTGCCACAAGCCCAGGATCTGCCCGGGCGCTACCTGAAGCGGGGCACCCTGGTGGGCCATGTGATGCCGCCGGGCGAGCGTCCCATTCTGCGGGTGGCAATGAGCGAACAGGACATGCGGGATCTCCATCTGACCATCAAGGACGTGTCGGTGCAGCCCGCCGATCGCAGCGCGCCCCTGATCCGTGCGACCTTGCTGCGCGATGGCGGCGGCGCCGGCACGCAGTTGCCCAGTGCTGCCCTGAGCCGCGAGATGGGCGGGGATCTGCCCACCGACCCGGCTGACAAGGCGCATCTGCGCACTTTGAGGCCCGTGGTGCTGATGGATGTCCGGCTCGACATGCCTGCCACCCACGAGCCGATGCCGCTGGGCGGACGCGCCTGGGTACGCTTCGACCAGGGCTGGTCGCCCCCGATCGCACAGGCCTGGCGCTGGATGCGCCACCGGGTCGCCGAACGATTCAACCCCGCGCGGTGAGCACGCCATGAGTTCTCCCGCATCACTGGCCCGCCCCGGACCGCGATGGGGCCACTATCCCACCCGGCCTGAGCCCCTCGCGACCGAGCGCGCAGGGCAACTGTGGAGCACACCCTGGTGGGGCCTGGGGCGCCGGCAAGTAGCCTGGCTGGCCGAGGTGGAGATGTTGACCAGGCAGCTCGCCGACAGTGCATCGTCCACGGCATCACCATTGTGGGAGAACGCGCTGAAGTCAGCCCGCCTGGGCTTGCGCAGGCAGGGCTTCGCCACTGCCACCTGTGCCCCGGCCATGGCCTGTGTGCAGGTGGCCCTGCAACATACCTCGGGCTGGCAACTGCACCCCCTGCAGATGCTCGCCGCCAGCCACCTCCTGGACCAGCACCTCGTGGAGATGGCGACCGGAGAAGGCAAGACGCTGGCCATGGCCGCCGCGGCCTGCATCGCCGCGATGGCCGGTGTACCGGTGCATGTGGTCACCGCCAATGACTACCTGGCCGAGCGCGACGCCCAGGCGCTGCAGGCGCTGGCGGGTGCGCTGGGGCTGCGCGTGGGCCATGTCGCACCAGGCTTGGCGCCGGATGCCCGCCGCGAGGCCTACGGCCTGGACATCGTCTTCGCCACCGCGCGCGAACTGGCTTTCGACCACCTGCGCGACGGCCTGGCCCTGCCAGGCAGCGGCCACGAGCGCCCCGTGATGCGCGGCCTGTGCATGGCCTTGCTGGACGAGGCCGACAGCATCCTGCTGGA
>CALAKR010000241.1 GCA_937923225.1 uncultured Aquabacterium sp.
GCAATTGTTTGAGCGACATGCGACTGACTCTTAAATTGGTAAAAAAATGCCGCCCGCGCGGGGCATCAAACAAACATATGCCACATGAGGCAGCATCAAATCAGGTTGCATCTTGTTTGACTGGATTTGATCTGAAAAACAAGCCCAACAAGGAATCGACTGCAATGGTGAGACATGTAGCCACCATGAACAGCACGATGCCAGCGAAATCGTGAACAAACCCCTGGCCTGCCTCATCGCCAAAATAATAGGTCACAAGCACGAGCAGGATCACACGAATCACATTTGACACGAATGAGATCGGCAGAATTAGAACAGCAAGCAGAACATTGCGGAACTTGCTGGCATGTTGAACTATGCTCATATAAAACACCCCAATGGCTTCAAGCGCAAAGATGGAGTTGAGCCCAGCACACGCGTCAGCCACTAGCAACTGGTAGGGGCCAATCGTGAGGGTTACGCCCGCTCGCCCGATCGGAAAGCCTGCCCAGTACATCAAATTCTCTGCAACATGAGAGACCGCCGATTTCAACGGCCCCGTCAAGGCATCAACAACAGGGCTCGGCATGGGAATCATGAAAATGAAAAAGAAAAGTGGGAACCACATTTTCCTCAAACCAGCAAACCCTTTATAAAACAAGAACATCCCTGCAAATAAAGGAATCTGCGACCCCACATCGAGCATCAAAATATCTTGCGACCGTCCGATCACATAAAAAAACAACCCGACAAGCATCAACAGCAGACCAAATATTTTGACTTTGGCAGGCCGAGCATCGGGCAGTTTCATGAGGTCAGGCCAGCGTTGCCAAGCCAACCACAACGTGAGCGCGAGCATGACCGGACCGTGCCCCTGGCCCACAATGCTCCAGATCGTGGACTCCAACACCAAGTAGGTGGGCACGTACATCGCCAGCACCCCGACCAGCAGGAATGCAAGCTCTCCCAGGCCAGGACTATTCCCTCGGTTGGGCGCCGCGATCTCCGCTTGTGCAGAGGGTGGAATAGCTTGTGTCACGTCTGTATTCATACGGAAGAGAGTGGCATCATGCAAGACAAGTTCCTACTTTGGGAACAGGATTGTGCAGTGCACCACCCAAATGAGTGTAAGCGTTAAGTCAGGGCTCCTTGGCCCACAACTCACTGGCAGGGGCAGACACCAAGATTTGATACACTCTTTTTCAAGAATGTTGCTTGATCAAATTTCGGAATATGGCTGTCACCGGCCTGAAAAGCCAAAGAGGCATCGATTCACAAATTCATTGCATTCAAGCCGGACTTCCTTTTGTCAGGAAGTCCCGGTAAGCCATGGCAACGCCATCCACCAGCCCTATCTTGGCCTGCCAGCCCAGCCCATTCAGGCGAGACACATCCATCAGCTTGCGCGGCGTACCATCCGGCTTACTGGTATCGAAGCTCAACTGGCCTTCGAAGCCTACTACCTTAACCACCGTTTCAGCCAGCTCGCGGATGCTGATGTCAGTGCCTGTGCCGATATTGACCAGCGGGCCGCTGTAGCCCTGTTCCATCAGGTACACGCAGGCGTCAGCCAGATCATCTGCGTACAGAAACTCGCGTAGCGGCGTACCCGTGCCCCACACCACCAGCTCGGCATCACCACGCTGCTTGGCCTCATGCGCCTTGCGGATCAGGGCTGGCAGCACATGGCTGTTGTTCAGGTCGTAGTTGTCGTTGGGCCCGTACAGGTTGGTCGGCATCACGCTGATGTACTGCCGGCCGTACTGGTCGTTGTAGGCATCACACAATTTGATGCCGGCGATCTTGGCGATGGCGTAGGGCTCGTTGGTGGGCTCCAGCGGGCCGGTGAGCAGGTAGTCTTCCTTCAGGGGCTGCGGTGCCAGCTTGGGGTAGATGCAACTACTGCCCAGGAACATCAGCCGCTGTACACCAGCTTGGTGCGCGGCGTTGATCAGATTGGCCTCGATCACCAAGTTCTGGTACAGGAACTCGGCCCGGTAGACGTTGTTGGCCTGGATGCCGCCCACCTTGGCGGCTGCAATGAAGATGTAATCGGGCTGCTGAGCCTTGACAAAATCGTGCACGGCACGCTGGTCCAGCAGGTCCAGTTCGGCCCTGCTGGCGGTGATGACGCCGGTGTAGCCGGCCGATTGCAGGCGGCGAACGATGGCGGAGCCCACCATGCCACGGTGGCCGGCGACGAAGATTTTGGCGTCTTTTTGCATTGTCCAAACAGTTTAAACGTGCAACTCGATCACACACCTTATTCAAGACTTCGAAAGGTTACTAGGTTTGTGTGTCAGTCCAGGCTTGCTGTCGTACAGGCCCTGCTCCAGCGCGTCAAGCACGAAGTCTGTGTGCATGAAACTGCTATGGCGCCAGCCGAAGACGCAGCGGCTGAACACATCAATGACAAAGGCCACATAAACCCAGCCCTGCCAAGTCGAGACATAGGTAAAGTCCGAGACCCACAGCTGATTGGGCCGATTGGCCATGAACTGCCGGTTGACGCGATCAAGTGGGCACGGGACCTTGGGGTCAGCAATGGTAATGCGCTGCGCCTTGCCTCGACGTACGCCCTTCAGGCCCAGCTGGCGCACCAACCGCTCGACGGTACAGCGTGCCACGACGACACCCTCCCGGTTGAGCTGCAGCCAAACCTTGTCTGCGCCGTAGACCTGCAGGTTGGCCTGCAACACACGCTGAATCTGTGGCACCAGTCCCGCATCACGCTGGGCACGCAGCGAGCGAAAAGCAGGTTGCTTTTGACACGCGGCATGACGCCAATACGCCGATGGGGCGATCCGCAAGACACGGCAGATCGACTCGACCCCAAACTGCATGCGGTGCTGGTCGATGAAGGCCTTCAGGACTTGATGCGGCGGTCAAGCTCCGCCTGGGCGAAAAACGCTGCGCTGGGCATCAGCCGTGGTGACGCCATCGCGCACGCCTGCGTCGACTTCATGCTGCTTGACCCAGGTGTGCAGCGTCTGCGGTACGCAGCCGATCTTGCCCGCGATGGACTCGATAGCCGCCCATTGCGACGGGTACTCTGCCCGGTGCTCTTGCACCATGCGAACGGCGCGTTCACGCACTTCAGGTGAAAACTTCGGGGACTTCTTCATGGCTCCATTCTCCAGTGTTGGAGCCTCCTCAAAACCCAGGGCGCTTCAGTTGCAACGCCGATTCCACTTGCAAACAGACTTTCACCTGCCCGCAATGCAAACCACGGTCACTTTTGAAGCGACAAATTCTTGAATTCCACCAACCCCGTCAATAGCAATCCAATCATCGAAGCCGCCATCGACTCCTTCGCCGCCACCAAGGCCAGCGCCTGCGCCCTCCCCTCACTCTCCGCCACCACCGCCTCGCTCGGCGGCCTGATCGCCGCCTCTTCCTGCAGAAACGCGCGCCGCTGGTTCTTCAGCAGCTCCAGATCCCGCTCTGCCTCCAGCGCCTTGGCGCGGTACAGGCTGCGCTGGCTCACGGTGGTGGCATCAAGCGCCAAGGTCTGGAACTTGCCCAGCGCCTCTGACACCAGATCCACCGTCGCAAAGTACATGCTGATATAGCGCAGCGATTCTTCTGGCGTGCAATCAGCCCGCTTGCGAAAACCCGTGTTGTCCTGGCTCATGGTGTGCTCCCTTGTTCTGCCTGTTGATCTTTCACGGCCTTGCGCACGGTTTTGGCAAAGCCGGCCGTGAGCGCCAGGCGTTCTTTCACGCTGAGCTGTTCGCTCAGCGCCATCAGGGCCTGCCGGGTAGCCTGCAGTTGCCCGCTTGGGTCGGGCGCCGGGGCCAGCAGCTTGGCGTAGTCCGCATCGGCCTGTGCCAGGGCGGCCAGCAAGGCTTCTTCATCCTTGGTGCGGCTGTCGCCCAGCTCCTGCAGCGTCTTGTACAGCTGGGCATGGGCCGGCTTGTTGGCGGCTTTCTGCACCCGCTCGTCAAAGGCTGCCTCGGCGTCGTACTGGGCCACGCTGGTGTTCAGCCGGCGGATGCTGTCCAGTCGGCTCTGCGCCACGCTGGCCTGGGCGGTGCGCAGGGCTTTGAGTTCGGCATCCAGCGCGGCGGTGAGCGCGGCGCCGTGGTTGGCCTGGTCCAGTGCGGCCTGCGGGGTGCTGCCGCAACCGGCCATTGCACCCAACAGGGGCGCTGCGGCCAGCAAGATC
>CALAKR010000242.1 GCA_937923225.1 uncultured Aquabacterium sp.
CCAGGCCTGTGTGTGAGCAGGTGTGAGCGAACTCAGTCGTCGTTGCCGCCGAAGAAGCCCAGCAGGCTCAGCAGCGACTGGAACACGTTGTAAACGCTCAGGTAGACGTGCAGCGTGGCCGTAACGTAGTTCGTCTCGCCACCATCGACCACCTGCTTGAGGTCGTACAGGATGAAGGCCGAGAACAGGGCCACGGCCAGGGCCGAGATGGTCAGCATCAGGGCCGGCAGCTGCAGGAAGATGTTGGCCACGATGGCCAGCAGCAGCACGATGGCACCCACCGTCAGCCACTTGCCCATGCCGCTGATGTCGCGCTTGATGGTGGTGGCCAGCGTGGCCATGGTCACGAAGACCAGTCCCGTGCCGCCAAAGGCCAGCGCGATCAGTTGGGCACCATTGGAGAAGCCCAGCACCCGGCCGATCAGACGCGACAGCATCAGGCCCATGAAGAAGGTGAAGGCCAGCAGCAGCACCACGCCGATACCGGAGTTCTTGTTCTTCTCGATGGCATAGAAGAAGCCGAAGGCCACTGCCATGAACACCAGGAAGCCAATAAACGGGCTGCCGGCAAAGAAGCTGAAGTTGAACGCCACGCCTGCCCAGGCACCCAGCACCGTGGGCACCATCGACAGGGCCAGCAGGGCGTAGGTATTGCGCAGCACGCGCTGCCGCTGCCCGCTCAGGGCGCTGCCATAGGCAACGTCAAGGGGTTTGAGGGATTGGTCCATGTGTGCTCCGTGTTGACAGATCGGCGAACAGGTCGCCAGCCAATTGAACAGGTCTTCCGCACCATGCGGAACCTTCATTCATTTGACATTCAGATTGCATTGTAGTTCCCCTCCGCAAGTTTCGGACAGCCCTGCACCGCGTGGGGTCGATGCAACTGCGGCCCATTGCGGGGCTTCTTCAGCGGCGCCGCAGGGATTCGTACAGGCAGATGGAGGCGGCCATGGCCACGTTCAAGGACTCTTCGCCGCCTGGCTGAGGGATGCTCACCGTCATGTCACAACGGCGCATCAGCTCAGGGGCGATACCTTGCCCCTCATGCCCCAGCACCCAGGCGCAGGGATCCGGCAGGGGTGCCTGCGGCAGGCTGTGGTCGGCGTGGGAGCTGGTCGCCAGCAAGGGTACCTCCAGCGCGTCCAGATCGTTCAAGGCTGCGTTTTCCACCAGATGCAATCCCCAGTGGGCGCCCATGGCGGCGCGCAGCACCTTGGGTGACCACAGCGCCGCCGTGCCCTTCAAGGCCACCACCTGCCGCGCGCCCAGCGCTGAAGCCGCACGCAGGATGGTGCCCACGTTGCCGGCATCCTGCAGCCGGTCAAGGATCACGGTGGGCAGCCCAGGCTGGACGGCCTGCACCGCCTCGTGCTTGAGGACGAAGCCCAGCCGGGCAGGAGACTCCAGGCCGGTGAAGCTCTTCCACAGCCCCTCGGGCACGACCACCACCCTGCCCGCACGCGATGCCAGGGCCGTGAGGTGATCGGCCTGGGTGTCCTCGCGCAGCGCGCACCCCTCAGGCCCCGTCCAGGCGGTGTCCGCGATCACGGCCGTCGGCACCTCGACACCGCGCGTGAGGCAGGCCGAGCACAGGTGGTCCCCCTCCAGCCAGAGCTCGCCCAGCTTGCGGTAGGCCCCCGGGTCGGCCGCCAGCTTGCGCAGGCGCTGCAGCAAAGGGTTGTCGCGGGAAGTGATCTGCTGGACAGCGGGCATGGGAACAGGTTGTGTAGGCAGCAGCCCTATTCAGGGCAGCGGCCGGATCTCCAGCGCATCGCGCACCGGGGAAAAGCTGCGCCGGTGCTCGGGGCAGGCGCCGTGCATGGCCAGCGCCGCCAGGTGCGCCGCCGTGCCATAGCCCTTGTGGCCATCGAAGCCGTAGAGGGGGTAGCGCTCGTGCAATTGCTGGCACAGCCGGTCACGGTGCACCTTGGCCAGGATGGACGCGGCGGCGATGGCCGTCACCTTGGCATCGCCCTGCACGATGGCCTCGGCCGGCACCTTGAGCACGGGCAGGCGGTTGCCGTCCACCAGTACCTGGGCAGGTTTCAGGCGCAGCCCTTCGACAGCGCGCTTCATGGCCAGCATCGTGGCCTGCAGGATATTGATCTGGTCGATTTCCTCGACACTGGCCTCGGCGATGCACAGGCACAGGGCCTTGGCTCGGATCTCGTCGAACAGCCGCTCGCGCGTGGCGGGCGTGAGCTTCTTGGAATCGTTCAAGCCCTTGATGGGCTGCTGGTCGTCCAGGATGACGGCTGCGGCCACCACGGGGCCTGCCAGCGGGCCACGGCCGGCCTCGTCCACGCCGGCCACCAGGCCGACGGGTGTCCACAGCAGATCGAGCTGCTGCGGCACGATGATGGGCGCGTCACCGCGCTTCGAGGACTTGGGCGATGGCATCGCTGGCACAGCGGGCGGTGTCCCGCTTCAGAAGGTGGTGCATCTCGGTGAAACGCTGGCGGACGGCGTCGGCCTTGGCCGGGTGATCGAGCCAGTCCAGCACATCCCGGGCCAGTTGTTCCGGGTTGGCATCGTGCTGGATGCGCTCGGGCACCAGGAACTCGCGCGCCAGGATATTGGGCAGGCCGATCCACGGAAGATAGCCCATGTTGCGCATCAACAGCCAGTTCAAGGTGTTGAGCCTGTAGGCGATCACCATGGGTGTCTTGAACAAGGCTGCCTCCAGCGTGGCGGTGCCGCTGGCGATCAGCGTCACGTCGCACGCAGCCAGCACCTCGTGCGAGCGGCCGTCGACCAACGTGAGCGGCGCATCCGGCGCATGCTCGGCCACCAGAGGCTCAATCATGGCGCGACGCCCTGGCGCCATGGGCAGCACGAAACGCAGCTCCGGCCGCTGGCGGGCCAGCAGCGCCACCGTCTGCAGGAAGGCGGGGCCGATGTACGTGATCTCGGAGCGGCGGCTGCCGGGCAGCACGCCCACCACGGTGTCGCTGTCCTTGAGGCCCAGCGCCTGGCGCGCAGCGCCCCTGGGCGGGATCAAAGGGATCTTGTCGGCCAGCGGATGGCCCACGTAGCTGGCCGGGATGCCGGCACGCTCGTAGATCTCGGGCTCGAAGGGAAACAGGCACAGCATGTGATCCACAGACTGGTGGATCTTGTGGATGCGCTTGCCACGCCAGGCCCAGATCGAAGGGCTGACGAAGTGGACGGATTTGACACCCCCGGCCTTCAGCCGAGCCTCCAGTCCCAGGTTGAAATCAGGTGCATCGACGCCGATGAACAGATTGGGCGGATCGGCCAGCAGGCGATCACCCAGCTGCGTGCGGATGCCAGAGAGCTCGCGGTAATGGCGCAGCACCTCCACAAAGCCGTTGACCGCCAGCTTCTCGTACGGCCACCAGGCTTCGAAGCCATGCGCGGCCATCTTGGGGCCTCCAATGCCGGCCGAAGGCAGGCCCGGCCAGCGCTCGCGCAGGCCGCTCAGCAGCAGGCCCGCGAGCAGATCGCCCGAGGCCTCGCCGGCCACCATGGCGACACGAGGCGCCTCACCAGGAACGGCCCAGCTCACACCTCACCTCCCCAACTCGCAGGCACCACCAAGGCCCGCCAAAGGCGGCCGCCCAGCACGGCATCCGAGGATCCGGCTTTGCCGGTCGAAGGGATGCGCCCCCTTGAGGGGGCCGGCGAAGCCGGTAGGGGGTGGGAGATTCACCTGACGATGCCTCGGGTGGAGGCCGCCAGGAAGGACAGCATCAAGTCCACATCGGCCACGGCCTCGGGGTGCGAGGCCTTCAGGC
>CALAKR010000243.1 GCA_937923225.1 uncultured Aquabacterium sp.
ATTGCAAATCCGTCTAGCCCGGTTCGACTCCGGGCCGCGCCTCCAGGTATCTGAAAGCCCCTGAGCCTCTCGGCCAGGGGCTTTTTCCATTCTGCGGCCGGCAGTGCGCTGTGTCGGGTTGCGTGGTCCGTTCCCAGGTGATGGGAAATGGCCGGTGATGTGCCTGCTTATGCCCCTAAAGAATTGATGTCGCCTGCCTAGTATCGGAAGGACGTCCTCATTCGTTTGCATGAGGCAGGAGCATTTGTTTGGACACCCCGCAAGACCACCCGCAGGAAGCACCGCTGGAGGCCCCCGAGCCTCAGGTGGCGGTGACTGGCGTGCGCGACGGGGTAGACCCCTTGGTCGAGGCGCTGATGTGGCTGTGCCGCCATCATGGTGTCGAGCGCTCGGAGCACTCGCTGCTCAACGGCTTGGCGCTGCAGGGGCCGATGACCGCCCAGCAGGCGGTGCAGGTGCTGCGCCAGGTGGGCTTCAGTGCATCGCTGGTGCGCCGTCCACCGGGCAAGATCCTGTCGCTGCTGATGCCGGTGGTGATGCTGCTCAAGAACGGCGATGCCTGCATCGTGACGCGTCGGGTCAGCTCACGCTCCAAGCGCTCTGGTGGTGATCGCTACGAGGTGCTGATGCCGGGCGCGGACGAAGAGGTCTGCACCGCCACCGAGGAAGAACTCCTGATGGAGTACTCGGGCTACACGCTGATCGCGGCGCTCAAGCCCGGCGTGCGCCAAGGCAAGAGCGAGCCGAGCGATGACCGCGGCCACTGGCTGTGGAGCACGCTGCGCCGCTTCGTGCCCTATTACCGTTCGGCCATGCTGGCTGCCTTGCTCAGCAACGTGCTGATGATCGTGAGCGGGCTGTTCACCTCGGTGGTGTACGACCGTGTGATCCCCAACAAGGCTTTCGTGACGCTGTGGTCGCTGGGGGCTGGGGCCTTGATCGCCATCGCCTTCGACCTGACGGCACGCCAGTTGCGCAGCTACCTGATCGACATGGCCGGCAAGAAGGCCGACTTGGCCATGGGCTCGATGATCTTTCACCAGGCGCTGGGCATCAAGCTCGAGCACCGGCCTGAATCGGCGGGCGCATTTGCGCATCGGCTGGCACAGATCGAGGTGGTGCGTGACTTCTCGACCTCGGCCACGATTTCGGCGCTGACCGATCTGCCTTTCATCTTCCTGTTCATCCTGGTGACCTGGTTGGTGGCGGGGCCCATGGTGCTGGTGCTGCTGATCGCGGTGCCACTGGTGCTGTTCATGACCTGGGGCATCCAGAGCCTGCTGCGCCGGCACATGCAGGCCAACATGAACCAGCAGGCCGATCTGCATGGCGTGCTGATTGAAGCCATCGAAGGCATCGAGGACGTGCGCGCCGCTGGTGCGCAAGGCCATTTCATCCAGCGCTACGAGGAGGCCAATGCCGCTGCGGCGATCTCTTCGCTGCGTGCCCGCTCGCTGGCCAGCTGGATCAACAACTTCGCAATGGTGGCCCAGCAGCTGATCACCGTGGTCATGCTGATCTGGGGCGTGCATCTGATCGATGCCGGCCAGCTCACCGGTGGTGCCTTGATTGCCGCAGTGATGTTTGGCGGCCGCGCCATTGCGCCGCTGGGCTCGGTGGTGAGCCTGGCTTCTCGTTATCAAGGGGCCAAGGCCGCGTTGAAGTCGCTGGACCAGTTGATGAACCTGCCGACCGAGCGCGATCTGGGCAAGAAGTACCTGTCGCGCCCGGCCTTGCACGGCCAACTGGGCATGCATGATGTGCGCTTCTCGTACCCGCAGGGTTCGCAATCGCATGCGCCGGTGGTGCTCAAGGGCGTGAATATCAACATCAACCCGGGGGAGCGCGTGGCGCTGCTGGGCAAGATCGGCAGTGGCAAGTCCACCATCCTGCGTCTGCTGGGTGGGCTGTACCAGCCGGGTGATGGTTTCGTCGAGGTCGATGGCATCGACCTGCGGCAGATCGATCCGGCGGACTTCCGGGCGCACGTGGGCTTTGTGTCGCAGGAGCCGCGCCTGTTCGCGGGCAGCCTCAAGGACAACGTGTTCCTGGGGCGCAGCAACGCGGATGTGGAGCATTTCCTGGCCGTGGCCAAGCTGACGGGCCTGGACCGTATCGCGGCTGCCCACCCGCTGGGTTATGACCTGCCGGTGGGCGAGATGGGCTGTCTGCTGTCGGGCGGTCAACGCCAACTGGTGGCCCTGGCGCGCTGTCTGGTCACGCACCCGCAGATTCTGTTGCTGGACGAGCCGACCAGTTCCATGGATGCCCAGGCCGAAATGAACTTCATACGCCACCTGAAGACGGCCGTGGGTGACCGCACGCTGGTGGTGGTGACGCACCGCCCCGCGCTGCTGGATGTGGTGGACCGCGTGATCGTGGTGGACCAGGGACGCATCCTGGCCGATGGGCCCAAGGCCCAGGTGCTGGCGGCTCTGGCAGGACAGCGCCCCGCGCAACCGCAGCCGCAGGGACAGGCCGCCCCGCCTGCCCGCCCTGAGCCCCTCGCGGCCACAGGAGCAGCTTGAGCATGGCGCGGCGTGAGGAGCCCGGCACGGAGCAGAGCGGTCGCTACTTCAAGGGCGACCGTGATTTTCTGTCCGGCCTGAAGGAGGCCCAGCTCAACGAGGCAACGCCCCGGGCCACCTGGGCCATCTACCTGATGCTGCTGATCGTGTTCGGCACGCTGGTGTGGGCGGGTGTGGCGCGGGTGGATGAGGTGACGCGTGCCGATGGCCGCGTGGTGCCCGATGGCCGCGACCAGATCATCGCCAGCCTGGAAGGCGGCATCCTGCACACGCTGAAGGTGCGCGAAGGCATGCTGGTGGAGCAGGGGCAGGAACTGTTGCAGCTGGACCCCACGCGCGTGGAGGCCCAGCAGAACGAGAGCCAGGCCAAGCGCCTGGCGCTCAAGGGATCGGTAGCGCGTCTGGAGGCCGAAGCCAATGGCCGCGAGTTGCGTTTTCCTGTCGAGGTGATGACGGTGCCGTCAATCGTGCAGGGCGAGACCGAGGCCTTCCAGGCCAGACGCCAGGCATTGAGCGAAGCGGTGGGCGTGACGCGACGCAGCCTGGACCTGATCAATCGCGAGCTGGGCATGTCCGAGCGGATGTCGTCTCGAGGCCTGGTGTCCGAGGTGGAGGTGATGCGTTTGCGCCGCCAGGCCAACGACATGGTGCTGCAGATCCAGGAGCGCGTGAACCGCTTCCGGCAGGAGGCAAGCACTGACCTGGTCCGGGTGCGCACGGAGCTGGCACAGATTGAAGAACAGATGGTCGTCAAGCGGGATGTGCTCAAGCGCACGACGCTGTACTCGCCTGTGCGCGGCCTGATCAAGAGTATCAAGCTGGGCACGGTGGGTGGCGTGGTGCCGGCTGGCGCCACGATCATGGAGATCGTGCCGATCGGGCCCCGGGTGCTGGTGGAGGCCCGCATCAAGCCGTCCGACATCGGCTTTGTGCGTGTCGGTCTGCCCGCCGAGGTCAAGCTCAGCGCGTATGACTACTACACCTACGGCGGCCTGAAGGGCACGGTCGAATACATCAGCCCCGATGCCTTGGGTGATGAGCCCAAGAGCGCCCAGCAGGATGCCAACAGCTACTACCGGGCGCTGATCCGCTCCGATGTGTCCACGCTCAAGGCCAAAGGCAAGCCCTTGTCGGTGATGCCGGGCATGACGGCCACGATCGAAGTCCGCACGGGCGAACGCTCGGTGCTGCAGTTCCTTTTGAAACCTGTTCTGAAATCGCAGGAAGCATTCCGCGAGAGGTGAGACCATGACGCAGTCCATGACCCGACTGAGCCGTGCAGCGATGCGATCGCTGCTGATGGTGCCGGCGCTATGCCTGCTGGCCCAAGGGGCGCAGGCATCCTGCAACGACGATCTGCTCAGCCAGGTCGAGCGCAACTCGCCCCGCAATGGCACCAAGGGCAAGGCGGTTCAGCCTGCTGCGCGTGCGCCTGAGCCGGCTTTCACGCAACCGCCGCAGATGGATCCGCAGCTGCAACTGCAGACCCTGGCCCGTGAAGCGGTGCGTCGCAGTGCGCAGATCGGAGCCGTGAAACTGCTGGTCGAGGCAGCGCAATACGATGTGGACGAAACACGGGGCGCAGGCCTGCCGCAGATGACGGTGAACGGCACGATGGGCCCGGGTACCAGCCGCTACTCGAATGTCGATTGGAACCACGGCCTGTATGCCAGCGCATCGGTGAACATGAGCGGCCTGCTATACGACGGTGGGCGCAACAAGCAATTGACCGAGTGGCGGCGTGAGCTGGCCGGTGCGGCCAAGTTCAGCCTGCAGACGGCACGTGAGCAGGTGGTGCTTGAGGCCGTGAGCACGGCGGTCGAGCGCAACCGCTACCGCCTGCAAGCTCAGGTATTCCAGCAATACGTGCGCAAGATGGGCTGCCTGGTCGACGCCCTGGAACAGATCGTGTCTGAGGACAGGGGGCGCGCCAGTGAACTGGTGCAGGCCCGCAAGACCCAGGCTCAGGCCGAGCTGCAGCGTGACAACGCGCTGGCGATCAGCCGCCAGATCGAGATCCGCCTGCGCAAGCTGATCGGCGATCAGGTGCCGCCGAGCGATGGCATCTCATCGCCCCTGACCTTGACCCAGGATGTGGGCGAGGTGCTTCGCCTGGCCGAGCAGAACACCGAGTTGCGCCAACTGCGCGCACAGGCCGATGCCTCGCAGCGCTATGCCGAAGCGGTGGATGCGGGGCAAAAGCCGCAGGTCAACTGGGTGGTGTCCTCCACAGGCAGCAACACGGGGGATACCAAGGCGCTGACAGCGCAGGCCGGGCTGTCGTTTTCCTACTCCGTGCTCAACGGTGGCTCTGCGAAAGCGGCTGCGGCGGCAGCGGCCAAGCGCGCTGATTCGGCCCGCCAGCAGTATGACGAGTACATGAACACACGCGTGGCCCGGATCGCAGAGGTGCACGATTCGGCGATCAGCTCGTTCGACCGTGCCAAGCGCTATGTCGAGGTGTTGAAAGACAGCGACAGGGTCCGCAGCTACACGTTCCAGCAATGGTCCCAGCTTGGTCGGCGCTCGCTGTTCGATGTAATGTCGGCCGAAGGGGATCACTTCAACCTGCGCATTGCCTATGTGAATGCGCTGCACGATGGCTATCAGGCCAATGCGCAGTTGCGCTCCATGGGCGCAGGTTTGACGGGTTGGCTGGCCCCTGACACACCTTGAAATCGGGTGCGCCGGTGCTATATGCTCACCGGCTTCAAGGTCTTGAATCGGGAGGCCCGCATGGGCGGCAGGAAGGTGTTGATCACCGGGGTGCTTGGGCAAGATGGCAGCTACCTCGCGCAGCATGCCCTGGCTCAGGGGTTCGAGGTGCTGGGGGGTGTACGAGGTGAGGTCACGCCCGAGCGCCGCTGGCGGCTCGATCACCTGGGTATCACGACAGACGTCCGGTTCATCGATTTCGACCTGACGCAGCCAGACCTCATCCGCCGCCAGATCATCGATCACCGGCCGGACCTGATTTTCAACCTGGCCGCGCAAAGCTCGGTGGGCGATTCCTTCAACACACCAGTGGCCACGGCGGAAGCGGGTGGCATGGGCGCCCTGCACATCTTCGAGGTGGCCAGGCACGCCGACTGGCAGCCGCGTGTGTTCCAGGCCTCGTCCTCGGAAATCTTCGGCGAGCTCTCGGACGCCCAGCAGTCGGAGTCGTCGCATTTCAATCCCAAGACGCCCTACGGTGCCACCAAGCTGTTCGCCCACATCATGGCCGAGGCCTATCGGGCAAGCTACGGCACCTTTGTGTCCACCGGCATCCTGTTCAACCATGAGAGCCCGCTGCGCGGCGAAAACTTCGTGACGCGCAAGATCACGCAAGGGCTGGCGCGCATCCGTCTGGGGCAGCAGCAGGTGCTGTCGCTGGGCAACCTGTCGGCGCAACGAGATTGGTCGCACGCACGAGACTTCGTCAAGGCCATGTGGGGCATCGTGGGCCTGCCGACACCAGACAACTTCGTCATCGCCAGTGGCCGCATGACCAGTGTGCGGCAGTTCGCCGAGATGGCGGCGGCCCGGGCCGGCTTCGCCTTGCGCTGGGAGGGCGAGGGCGTGGACGAGAAGGGTATCGACACCGCGACTGGCCGCGTGGTGGTGGATGTCGACCCTCGCTTCTACCGTCCCTACGATCCCGAGCAGCCCAAGGTGGATACGAGCAAGGCTCGCGATGTGCTGGGCTGGACGCCGACCACCTCGCTGGAGCTCTTGATCGACGAGATGATGGCCTTCGAGTTCGCCCAGCTGTCATCCCAGGGGTGAAGGCCTCGCCTGTCGCTGCGAGGCCCACCACCCTGCAGTGTGTCAGTCAGCTTGCTGCGCTGCTGCACCTTCCATGCGCCTGAGCAGCTTGTTGTCTTCGCTGGCATGGAAGTAGGGCTTCGAGAACAGACCCATCCACAGGTTGGGCAGCAGGTTCTGCATGGCCTGCTGGTGCTCTGGCCGCAGCCCGCCGGTGGCCGGGTCGATGAGCCGCTCGGCCACATCGGGGCGCGCCAGCACCTGGAAGCCCGCCACCACCACCGGCTGGCGGCCATAGGTCTGGCACAACCAGCCCACGGTGGCGGGTGACAGGAAGAAGATGTGCTGGCCGTGCTCGGGGGTGATGTAGTCCCACGATTCGGTCACCTGCGGTGCGATGCCCGTCTGGATCACGACCAGAGCGGGGTTGGAGGCGAACAGGTCGTCGAAATACTGGCGTGGCTCGTCGAAATGCTCGACCACCTCGCACAGGTTGACCACGTCGAAGCCGCTGTAGGTGGGTGTCTGAAAGCCAAGCGCCAGGCGCGGACTGCTGTAGCGGTCATAGCCCCAGGCGTCGATGCCGGTGTCGCGCAGGGTGCGCACCATCAGGCCCGAGCCGCAGCCATAGTCGACCACGCGCGTGCCGGCGCCCATGCCGGCCATGGGCAGCAGGGTGCTGATGACGGCCGCGTTGACCAGTGAGCGCGTCACCTGCCCGGTGTCGAACTTCTCGTTCTCGGGCACGTAGGCCTCGTCGAGCCAGTAGGGCTTCTCGGTCTGCGTGGCGCCGCAGTGGCTGCATTGGCGAAACTGCACGTCGTACTTGTGCAGCACGCGCTTGTTGAACAGCAACCGGGTGGGCGCGCCGCATAGGCGGCAGGCGTACTCGTCGTGGGCGGCCTTGGGCACGGGCGCCGGTGATGCGTCGGCGGCCTCGACCAGGAACTCGCGCATGATCTCGGCCATGCGGTCCCAGCGGAAGTGTGTGGCCTGCGCGCGGCCCGCCTCGATTAGGCGCTGGCGCGTGGCCGGCTCCTGCACGGCGCGCAGGTGATCCGCCAGCTGGGTGATCCTCTGTTCCTCGGTGCGTCCGTCGATGTCGATGTAGAGCACCGCATCGCCGCCCACCTCGGGCATGGATGACACGCGCGAGGTGATGGCGGGGCAATCACAGGCCATGGCCTCCAGCACGGGCAGGCCGAAGCCTTCGTACAGCGAAGGGTAGACCAGCGAGATCGCGCCGCTGTAGGCGGCCTGCATCTCGGCATCGTCCAGGATCAGGACGCGCACGTCGGCGGGGCCGGCCAGGGTGGCGAACTCGGGCTCGAGCTGGCCGCCGCCGGTGCAGACGACGCCGTACTTGGCGCGCTCGTCGCCCAGCGTGGCCAAGGCCTTGAAGAACAGCGAGACGTTCTTGTAGCTTGAGCGGCTGCCCGAGATCAGGAAGTAGGGCCGCTGCAGGTCGTGCCGGGTCTTGAAAGTGTCGATGGCGGTAGGCGTGGCCCCCTTGAAGTCGGTGCCGGTGTAGGCCACGCGCACGGGCAGGTCGGGCCTGCCCAGGTGGGCGCGAACGTCACGGGCGGAGTTCTCGGAGATGGCGGCGAAGTGCGTGGCCAGGTCCATGGCACGCTGCTTCTGCTGCCACATGGGCTCCTGCAGATTCCAGCCCAGCACCTCGGGGATCATGTCGTAGACCAGCATGGCCTGCGGCGTTGTGAGCGGGAAGGTGTAGTAGCTGGAGATGAACAGGCGCGCGCCTTCCTCGTCGCAGACGGTCTGCAAGGCCTGGCGGTCGGCCTGGTCGTTGTTGTAGAGGAAGGCGGGTGCGTCGCGGTAGGCGATGCCTTCGACGCGTGGCGCGGTGCGGTTGCGGTCCACCACCACCACCTGATCGGCGAAGCCCTGGTCCACCCAGTGTTGCAGCAGCTTGAGCCAGACGCGGGCGATGCCCGAGCGGCCGATCTGGAAGAACACGCCGTCGATGACGATCTTTGCGCTCATGGGAATCCTCGAAGGAAGGAGAGGCGGGCGCCGACGGCGGCGCTCACCAGTTGTGCAGGGTGAGGTTGCGTTCGCCCAGGAAATCCGGGCCGATCAGGAAAAAGGTGCCCGGCTGCCAGTCCTTGAGGTGGCGGATGCCCACCGAGACATTGGAGCCGCCATTGCCCAGGAAGAAGTCGCAGCGCGCGGCCAGCCAGGCATCCAGGATGACCTGCTCGCCCAGCACGGTGCCCGAGTGGCCAGCGTAGTGCACGCCGGTCTGGTCGCTGCTGCGCTGGGCATCGAGCGTCAGCACCTTGTCGCCATAGCGGGCCTTGAACTGCGTGACCACCTGCTCGCTGTCGGTCAGCAGGAAGATGTTGAGCACCGGGTTGACCATCAGGATCTGGTCGATGGACGACCAGTAGGCCTGGTTCACGGCCTCCAGGTGCGACATCTCGCGCACCTTGTCGCTGCCGCGCACGTGCACGGCCAGCCAGTGGCGGCCTGCCAACGTGGCCTGGGCCTGCTGGTCGATGTGGGCTTGCAGGTGGGGCTGCAGGCGCAGGTACTTGGTGAAGAGGTGACGGTAGAG
>CALAKR010000244.1 GCA_937923225.1 uncultured Aquabacterium sp.
CGGGCCTGGCCCTGCATGCGGCTGGCGCGGCCCCCAAAGCCGTGGACAAGTCCGGCCTGTCGGTCACGGCCATCCGCTATGGCGCGGTGATGCTCACGGGCGTGATGTCGGCGCTGGCCGGCTGCTTCCTGTCCATCGGCGACATCCACACCTTCACCGAAGGCATGACCAATGGTGCGGGCTACCTGGCCATTGCTGCGGTGATCTTCGGCAACTGGCGCATCGGCCGCATGCTGGGGGCCTGCCTGCTGTTCGGTGCGGCCACGGCGCTGCAGTTCCAGCTGCCGGCCTTCGGCATCCAGGTGCCCAGCGCCGTTCTGATCATGCTGCCCTACCTGCTGGCCTTGCTGGCCGTGGGCGGGCTGGTGGGTTGGCAGACAGCGCCGGCGTACCTCACACAGGCCTATGTTCGATAAGGATTGATGCGATGCCCGCCCACCGCCCCCTCGTCTCGCACCAGCGATTCGATTACGAGCCCATCCACCAGCGAAGCCTGAAGGCCTGGCCGGGCGGCAAGCGCCTGGCCGTGTACCTGGGTTTCAACCTGGAGCACTTTGCGTTCGGTGAAGGCCTGGGCGCGCGCCTGGCCCCGGCGGCGCTGGGCGGCCCCGACGTGCTGAACTACGCATGGCGCGAGTACGGCAACCGCGTCGGCGCCTGGCGCTGCCTGGAGCTGTTCGAGCAGCTCAAGCTGCCGGCCGGCGTGATCCTCAACACCGCGCTGTACGACCATTGCCCCGACCTGGTCGCCGCCTTCGCCAAGCGCGGTGACGAGCTGATCGGCCACGGCCACACCAATGCGGAATCGCAAGGCGGCTTGTCCCCTGACGACGAGTTCGCGCTGATCGAGTCCTGCACGCGCCGCATCGAGCGTGAATCCGGCCAGCGCCCCGTGGGTTGGCTCTCGCCCTGGATCGCCGAAAGCGCCGCCACGCCCGATCTGCTGGCCCGCGCCGGTTACCGCTACACGCTCAACTGGTGCCATGACGATCAGCCCACCGTGATGCGCACGGCGCATGGCGACCTGTGTGCCGTGCCCTATCCGCAGGAGCTCAACGACATCCCGATGATCGTGGCGCGGCAGATGACGGGGCCGGACTTCGCCGACATGATCGTGGACCAGTTCGATGAGATGCTCGACCAATCAGCGCAGCAGCCCTTGGTGATGGGGATTGCGCTGCATCCGTATCTTGTCGGCCAGCCGCACCGCTTGCGGCATCTGCGTCGCGCGCTTGCGCACATCGTCAAGGAAGGCGAGCGGGATGTGTGGTGGACCACGCCGGGCCGCATCTGCGAGGCCGTGTCGGCCTGACGCGCTAAGCGCTCACAGCTGCGACAGCGCCTGCGCGATCCTGTTGCGCTTGACAGTCGGCTTGGGCACCCGCACATCGAACCAGCTGCGCACATCGCTGTCCACGCCAATGCCGTGCATGAAGTTGTAGATGGCCTTCTTCAAAGCCTGGCCCAGCCGATCATGGTCCGTGCCCGTCGGGTCGATGAAGGCCACGTCGTTGCGCGCGAAGCCGCCATCGGGAAGCGGTTGCAGCGTCACCCCGTAGGCATCAGGATCCTGCCCCACCGGTGAATGCACCGTACAAGCGAAGCGGTGGAAGAAGCCCGACTGGATGCAGCCGTTCTCGAACAGCTGGCGCACGTACTCCAGCGCATCGACCGTATCCTGCGTGGTTTGCGTGGGAAAGCCATACATCAGGTAGGCATGCACCAGGATGCCGGCGTCGGTGAAGGCGCGGGTCACGCGGGCCACCTGTTCCACCGACACGCCCTTCTTCATCAGCTGCAGCAGGCGGTCGCTGGCCACTTCCAGGCCGCCGCTGATCGCGATGCAGCCGCTGTCGGCCAGCAACTGGCACAGCTCGGGCGTGAAGGATTTTTCGAAACGCACATTGCCCCACCAAGAGATGCCCAGCTGCCGCTGGATCAGCTCGTGCGCCAAGGCCTTGAGCACCTTGGGCGGCGCAGCCTCGTCCACGAAGTGAAAGCCCGTCTGGCCCGTCTCCTTCACGATGGCCTCGATGCGATCGGCCAGCACGGTGGCCGAGGCCGCCTCGTAGCGCGAG
This sequence comes from uncultured Aquabacterium sp., assembly GCA_937923225.1. GTDB lineage: Bacteria > Pseudomonadota > Gammaproteobacteria > Burkholderiales > Burkholderiaceae_C > Aquabacterium. The sequence continues at coordinate 2,079 of CALAKR010000244.1, forward strand.
ATGTAGTCCAGGCTCACATCGCAGAAGCTGCACTTCTTCCAGTAGCAGCCGTGCGCCACGGTAAGCTTGTTCCAGCGCCCGTCGGACCACAGCCGGTTCATGGGGTTGAGCATGTCCAGCAGCGAGAGGTACTCGTGCAGGGGCAGGCCGTCCCAGGTGGGCGTGCCCACGTGCTCGAAGGGCACGTCGGGGTCGGTGTGCTGCATCAGGCGCACGGTGCCGTCGCCATCGCGCACGAAGGTGCGCACCAACTCGTTACGCGGGCGGTGGCCGCCCAGGTGCTCCAGCAGGGCCAGCAGTGGGCGCTCGCCGGCATCCAACGTCACGAAATCGACGAAGTCGAACACGCGCGGTTCGGTCAGTTCACGAAGCTCGGTGTTGACGAAGCCTCCGCCCAGCACGACACGCACCTGCGGATACTGCGCCTTGATGGTCTGCCCGATGCGCAGCGCCGCGTACACGCTGCCGGGGAAGGGCACGGACAGCAGCACCACATAAGGCTGGTGGCGCAGCACGGCGTCGCGTGCCAGGTCGGCCAGGGTCTGGTCGATCAGGTTGGGCGGTGCGGCCAGGGCCTCGGCCAGCGGGTCGAAGCTGTGCTGGCTGGCGGCGATGGACTCGGCGTAGCGCACGAACTCGAAGCGGCCGTCCACGGCCTGGCGCAGCACGTCGGCCAGGTCGTTGAGGTAGAGCGTGGCCAGGTGGCGGGCGCGGTCCTGCAGGCCCAGGCTGCCAAAAGCCCAGGCCAATGGGTCACCGCTTTCATCATCGGGGTAGGCGTCGAGCGTGGCGAAGCGCGGGCCCTCGGGCAGGTAGCCGCGCGTGTTGATGCGGTGGGCCAGCGTCGAATCGCGGCCTTGCAAGAAGGCGATCACGCGGTCGATGGTGGCCAGGTAACGCGTGTGCTCACCGATGAAGGTGTGCAGCGTGTCGCTGCGCTTGGCCTCGGGCACGGCCTGCGCGCTGTCCAGCAACTGGCCCAGGCCTCCACGTGACAGCAGGCGCAGCACCAGCGCAAGGGCCAGGTCTTCCTGAAACGCCGGCACACCGCGAGAGCGCAGGAACCCCGTCAGGTAGGCCGTGGACGGGTAGGGCGTGTTCAGCTGCGTCATCGGCGGGATGAGCGAGAGCACGCGCAGGTGCTGGCCAGCGCGCAGCACACCCGTGTCGGGGCCAGAGCTGGCGCCAACGGCGATGGGCACGAAGTGCGGCGCGGTCATGGTGGCCTTTGTCTCTTTAGTACGCCTCGACCGGTACGCGCTTTTGCAGCACGCCGATCGGCGGCGCCCAGCGCGAGCCCTTGAGCTTTTTCGACGTCACCAGCGTGATGTCCGCCGGCTCGAACACCTCCACGTTGTGCGTGATCGGCGTGGTCAGCACGTACTGCGCGCGGGTGGAGCGCAGGAAGTGGCCGACCAGCTGGATGTTGCGCACGTCCAGGTGGGCGAAGGGTTCGTCGATGAACACGAAGCCGCCGGGCGTCTCATCGTCCTTCATCAGGCCCACCAGCAGGATCAGCGACTTGATCACCTGCTGTCCGCCCGAGGCCTCGCCGTCGTTCAGGCCGATGGTGCCCTTGCCGTCGAAGTTGAAGTGCACCTTCAGCTCGGCCTGGCGCAGGCCGGTGTCGTCGCTGTCCAGGTGGGGCAGCTCGGCGTTCACCTCCACGCCGGCCAACTGGCCCAGCTCGATGATGTTCTTGCGGTAGCGGCGCACCGTCACCTTCAGCACATCGGTGTAGCGCTCGCGGGCGTTGTCCACGGCGATGCCGGCGGCGGCGTTGCTGGCCTTGCGCTGGTTGAGCTCGTCTTCCTGGCGCAGCACGTGGGCGTTCATCAGCGTGAGCTGTTCGATCACCGTGCCGTCGGTCTCCCACTTGCCTTCTTCCAGCTCGCGTTCGACGGCTTCGGCGCGCAGGCGGGCCTGGGTGGCATTGCCGTAGTGCGATTGCATCTCGGCGATGCGCTCGGGCGAGCGCCAGTGGCGCGGCATCTGCAGCTTCACCTCGCGTGACATCACGGACTGCGAGATCACGTCGTCGAAGCGGGCCTGCCACTCACGGTCGTGCGCGGCGCTGCGCTGCTCGATGTGGGCCAGCTTTTCCTGCGCCTGGCGGTAGGCGTGCTGGGCGTTGGTCTGCTCGACCACGGCGCGCTTGAGCTGCGTCTCCAGCTGCTGCCAGCGCTCGCCGGCATCGGCACGGGCCTGGCGCAGCACGGGCAGTTGCTGGCGTGCGTTGGCGAACTCGCTGGCACGGTCGGCCAGCTCGGCGGCGGCGGTGAAGCCTTGCGCGGCCTTGCGGGCATCCTGCAACTGCCGGTCGAAGAAGGTCTGGTCGCGCACGATGCGCGTCATCTCGTCGTCGAGCTGGGCCAGGCGGTTCTCGATCGAGGTGCGGCGCGAGGCGATGGCCGAGGCGCCGAACTGGTGCTGGCTGGGATCGACCCACACCGAGCGGCCACCGCGCGGATCGCGGTGGTAGGCATCGGGCGTGATCCACTCGCCGCCCACCTTCACGCCTTCATCGGTGCCGGCCACGCGGCGGATGTTGCCCAGCTGGCGCAGCAGCCAGTGCGGCGCGGGGGCCGAGAACTTCAGAACGGCCAACAGGCTGTGCTTGTCGGGGTTGGCGGGCGCTTCATCGGCCTCGGCCACCACGTAGTGGCGGTAGCGCTCCTTCTCGGCCAGGGCCATGGCTTGCGCCTCCTGGCCGGGCTTGTCCAGCACCACCACCCAGCGGCTGCCGCGCAACACGCCTTCGGCGGCGGCACGCCACTTCTCGTCGGTGATCTCGATGATGTCGGCGATCAGGTGGTGGCCGATGCCCGCGTCGCTCAGCGTGCGCGTGAAGCGCGTCACCTCGGGCGGGGGCGGGGCCAGGCGCTGGCCCTTGAGCGAGTCCATCGCGCGTTGGGCGTCGTCGCGCTGGTCCTTCAGGCGCTGCCATTGCGCGGCCAGCTGCTGCTTGCGCTCGCTCAGCTCCTGGATGCGCTGCGTGAGCTGCTGCTCGTCGCCTTCGACGCCGGACAGGCCCTGCAGCTCGTCGGCGCGCTTGACCAGCAGCTCCATCGGGCGCTCGGCGTCGCGCGCTTCTTCCTGCGTGCGGCGGGCGGTGCGCACCTGCGCTTCGAGCTGTTCCACCAGCGTGGCGCTGTCGGTCTGGTCCTGCAGGCGCTCCAGCAGATCGCTTTTGACCTGGCCCAGCTGACGGCGGTCATCGACGGACTGGATGCGCTGGCGGTGCAGATCGCGCAGCTTGTTGGACAGGCTCTTGCGTGTCTCCACATTGCTCAGCACGGGCACGACCTCGGTGCCCAGCGTTTCGCGCTCCTGGCACTTCAGCTCCCATTGGCGGAAGTTGTTGACACGGGCCTCCAGCTCGGCGCGCTGGGCCTTGCCGTGCACCAGCTCGCGCTCGGCCGTCTCCACCTCCTGCAGCAACTGCTTCTGGTGGTTGCGGGCCTCGTCGTAGCGGTCCAGCACCTCCTGGTCGCCGAACACGTCGAACACCAGCTTGAGCAGCTCTTTCGGGCTGTACTCGCACAGGCGGTCGGTCTGGCCCTGTTCAAGCGCCAGCACCTTGGCGATGGCGCGCGACAGGCCCGCGCCTTCCAGGCGGCGGCGCCAGTTGTCGATGCCCAGCCATTCGCGGTCACCACGCTCGACCAGCTCCTCGATGCTGACGTCGCCCTCGGTCATCAGGTAGCGGCGTGTCCAGTCGCCGCCGTTGCGGTCGATGCGGCAGGCCAGCGTCACGGTGTCCGCGTACAGCAGGCAGCGCGCGAAGGGCCGGTTGGACGACTGGCGGTTGCGCGGGCGGTTGTCCACCGTGGCGCGCAGCCAGG
>CALAKR010000245.1 GCA_937923225.1 uncultured Aquabacterium sp.
CTGGAGAGCTACAAGCAGACGCAGGCCGCGCAGATGGCCGCCTTCATGAGCGACCAGGTTGGTGCGCTCGTGAACGACCTGCATGGCCGACTCGAATCATTGGAGCAGCAGCTCTCCGGCCGCATCGCTGGTGTGGCGCTGGAGCTGGCCCGCCAGGTGGTGCGCAGTGAAATCTCACTGCGCCCCGAGCTGGTGTTGACCGTGGCCGAGGATGCGATGAGCACCCTGCTGAGTTCGGCCCGCCAGGTGGTGCTGCGCTTGAACCCCGAAGACCATGCGCTCGCCCAGGGCGCTCTGGAAGAGCAGATGAAATCGCGTGGTGCCCGCCTGGTGGCCGATCCCCATGTGAGTCAGGGGGGGTGCATCGTCGAATCGGACATCGCCGTGGTGGACGCCAGCGTGGAAGCGCGCTGGCACAAGGTTGCCGCGGCGATGGGCGTCAACACCGATTGGCATGGCCGCATCGCGCCCGAGACCACTCAGGCCCAGTGGGCCGATGACATGGAGGGCGCACCATGAACATGCCCCTGCAGACCCGGCGCGATGTCTCCATGGACAAGTGGAACCGCTTCCTGGAAGACCTGGATGCCTGTGCGGCGGCCCCTCAGCAACTGGAGAATCAGGGCAAGCTGGTGCGTGTGGCCGGCTTGGTGCTGGAAGCCGCAGGTCTGCGCCTGCCGGTGGGCGCCGTGTGCGAGATCCATTCCGAGATGCGCATGGAGGCCACGCCCGTGCTGGCCGAGGTCGTCGGCTTTGCCGGCGACCGTGCCTACCTGATGCCCACGGCCGAGGTGCACGGCCTGGCCAGCGGCGCCCGCGTGGTGCCGCGCGCCTTGCCGATCAACCCCCCGCTGCTGGGTCGCCCCAGCCACCCCTGGCGCCGCAGTGAAGACCGCACCCGTCACCTGCCCATCGGCAGCGGCCTGCTGGGCCGTGTCGTCGATGCCCAGGGCGAGCCGCTGGACAAACGCGGACCGCTCACGCACGTGCGCAGCGAGCCTTTGGTGCGCCGTGCCATCAATGCGATGGAGCGGGACCCGGTGCGCCTGCCGCTGGACACTGGCGTGCGCGCCATCAACTCTATGCTCACCGTGGGCCGTGGCCAACGTATCGGCCTGTTCGCCGGCTCCGGCGTGGGCAAGAGCGTGCTGCTGGGCATGATGGCCCGCTACACCCAGGCCGACGTCATCGTCGTGGGCCTGATCGGTGAACGGGGCCGTGAAGTCAAGGAATTCATCGAAGACATCCTGGGCGAAGAAGGCCTGGCCCGCTCCGTGGTGGTGGCTGCTCCGGCCGACGCACCGCCGTTGACCCGGATGCAGGGCGCAGCCTATGCCACCGCCGTGGCCGAGCACTTCCGCGATGAAGGCCTGCACGTGCTGTTGCTGATGGATTCCCTCACACGGTATGCCATGGCACAACGTGAAATCGCGCTGGCCATCGGTGAGCCACCTGCGACCAAAGGTTACCCGCCGTCGTGTTTTGCCAAGCTGCCGCAGCTCGTGGAGCGCAGCGGCAACGGCCTCAATGGCCATGGTTCCATCACGGCGTTTTACACGGTGCTCTCGGAAGGGGATGATCAGCAGGATCCCATCGCCGATGCGGCCCGCGCGATTCTGGACGGCCACATCGTGCTCTCACGCGAGCTGGCGGAATCGGGCCACTTCCCGGCCATCGACATCGAGCGTTCCGCATCGCGGGTGATGCACAACGTGGCCTCGCACGAGCACATCGATTCGTCGCGCCGTTTCCGCCAGCTGTGGTCGCGCTACAGCAAGGCGCGCGACCTGATCCAGCTGGGCGCCTACACGCCCGGCGGAGATCCGGAGCTGGACCTGGCGGTCAGAGTCCATCCCCACATGGTGGGCATGCTTCAACAAGACATGCATACACCCGCTACTTTGACCGACAGTGTGGGGCAGTTACGTGCCATCGTACAGGGGTGAAGAAAAGCCTTTGGCAGACCCAAGCTGACTGGAGCCCATCGTGAATCCCTCGCAACCACTGATCACTCTGCTGGAGCAGGCCGAAGAGGCCCGCGACGCGGCGCTGGCGCAGTTCGAGGTCAGCCGCAAGGCCCACGAAGGCTCCCGCCAGCAACTGCAATCCCTGCAGGATTTTCGGGACCAGTACCAGACGCGCTGGCAGACCCAGTTCCGCCAGGCCGGTGGTATGGAAATCATGCGCTGCTACCAGGATTTCATGGCCCGCCTGGGTGATGCCGTCAATGACCAGCACCGCCGCTGCGAGCAGTTCAGCCAGGCCATGGAGCGTTGCCGCACCGAGCTGATTGAGCGCGAGCGCAAGGTTGCTGCCGTGACGCAACTGCTGCAGCGCCGTGAAAAAGAACAGGCCCAGCGCGAGATGCGCCGTGAGCAGAAGGCCACCGATGAGCTGGCTGCACGCCTGATGGCATCGGCCCCCGCCAGTCCGCTGTCTGCCAAGGGCAACCTGCCGCCGTCCTCTCATTGATGCGACTTGACGCCATGTCGATCGCCCACACCACATAAGCGAGAACACCGATGAGCACGAGCTTCCAGAACCTGCCGTCCCTGCTGAACAAGCCTGGCACGCAGCCGCAGGGCGCAGCCTCTGGTGTGGGTGGCGCCACCTTGGCCGATGTGCTGGGCAAAGGGCAGGGTAATGACAGCCAGACCTTCGCCAAGCTGATGTCGCAGTACCAGACGCCTCAGGCCAGCGCGCAAGCCAGCCTGCCCATGGCGGCTGCGAACCAGCAGGCCAATCTGGCCGCCAACCAGGCTCTGCGCGCCAAGGCGGCAGTCCACAATACGACGCAGCTGCAGCCCAAACCTGCCCAGCCGGCACCCAAGCCCGCGCAGAACGAATCGCAGGCTTCTGCTTCGCAGCAGGCCACCAAGCAGGCTCAGAAGTCCAACCAGTCCAAGCAGACCCAGGATTCCAGGGCCAAGGCCAAACAGGCTGATGGCACTGACAAGGCCGAGGTCCGCACGGACAAGACCGGCACGGCTGACAAGACACAAGCCAAGAGCGATGCGAAGGAGCAGGGCGCCGACGAGGTCAAGTTCTCTACCGCCCAGGGAGAGGGCGCCGCCCAGGTGCGCGAACTGCAACCCCCGGCAGGCGTGTCTTCCGACCCGGCCGCGATGATGGCTTGGCTGTCCACCCTGTCGCAAGGTGGTGAAGCCGCTCAGGCCCTCGATGCCGATGGCGCCTTGACGGACGGCGCTGCCACTGCCGCGGGCACCGCCCAGGCCCCCGATCTGCAAGGCGCCGCCGGTGGCAAGGGCGCGCCCCTGCCTACCGCGACCGCCGCGCTCACGACCCAATTGCTGGGCCAGCAGTCCGGCAAGGTCGATCCCAAGGCCCTGGTGAGCGAAAGCCAGGGCGCCGTGGCAGCCCTGACTGCCCAGGACAAGGCCTCGCCCCTCGATTTCAACGCCCTGATGGCACGCGAGATGTTTCGCCCGGCCGGCCCTTCGGGCCCAACGGGTGAGGTGGCCCCGCACGCCAGCGCCACCCTGCCTACCCCGCTCGACAGCCCGGACTTCAAGCAGGCTCTGGCCGAACGTGTGGGCATGTGGGTGTCGGGCACGCCGGCCAATGGCCAGATGACCGCCGAGTTGCGCCTGAACCCCGAAGACATGGGCCCTGTGCACATCCGCATCGTGATGGACGGCCAGAACGCCCAGGTGGACTTTGCCGCCGCCCACGCCGAGACACGCCAGGCCCTGGAAGCCAGCCTGCCAGCGCTGTCCTCCGCGCTGGAAGATGCCGGGCTCAGCCTGGCCGGTGGTGGCGTGTCTGACCAGAGCGCCAGCCAGGCCTGGGCCCAGCAGCAAGGGCAGGGCGATGGTCAGGCGCGCAGCATGGCCTGGAGCGGCCGTGGTCTGGGTGCCGAGCAGGCGGAGGTGGACGCGCAGGCCTCCCTGCAGCCCGTGCCACGTCCGGCGGCCCGCCCGGGCGGGCTGGATCTGTACGCCTGAGCTGCGGGCTCCGGGTGTCCGGGGGAATCAACCGGCATTAAGGGCGGCTTATTCGCACATTGCAAAAAGCTCCGCCTCGAATAATCGAGGCACAGACTGAAACGGAGATCCATGCATGGCTGCCGCCCCCGCCCCCGCCGCTGATGCCGCCCCCAAGGGCGGTGGCGCGAAGAAACTGATCATCATCATCGTGGCCCTGGTGGCTTTGGTGGTGGTCGGTGGTGGCGCCGCGGCCGTGCTGCTGATGAAGAAGAGCACCCATGCCGAGGCCGGCGAGGGTGACGAAGAGCACGATGCGCCCGCCGAAAAGGCCAAGCCCAAGGAGCACAAGGCTGCCGATGGCAAGCCGCCCACCTTCGTGCCCCTGGACCCCTTCACCGTCAACCTGGCTGACAAGGATGCGGACCGCTATGCGCAGGTCGGCATCAACCTGCAGGTGGAGGACCCCAAGATGGCCGACGAGATCAAGAACTACATGCCGGCCATCCGCAACGGCATCCTGCTGATCCTGTCGCACAAGAACAGCGAAGACCTGCTCAGCACCGAAGGCAAGCAGAAGCTGGCCGAGGAGATCCGCCGCGAGACCGCCCGCTCGATGGGCTACGAGGTGC
>CALAKR010000246.1 GCA_937923225.1 uncultured Aquabacterium sp.
GGGCCAGGGTATGGTGCCGGTGCATCGCCGCGCGGTGGCCAACGCCAAGAGACTGAGCCGTACGCGGCTGCGTTGACGTCTGCCGGAGCCCGCGCACCTCTGCGTCTTCTGGCACGATGGGAGCCCCCTGACGCCAGACGATGCGAATGACCGCCATGACCGAGCCGCAGCCCCCCGACACCTCCCTGACGTGGGACGACTTCATGAAGGTGGAGCTGCGCGTGGGCCGGATCGTGAGCGCCGAGCCCTTCCCGAAGGCGCGCAAGCCCGCCTACATCCTGCAGGTGGATTTCGGCCCCGAGCTCGGTGTGCGCAAATCCAGCGCGCAGATCACGGCGCTGTACACACCCGAGCAGTTGGCTGGGCGGCTGGTGATGGCGGTGGTGAACTTCCCGCCCAAGCAGATCGGGCCGATCATGTCGGAGTGCCTGGTCACGGGCTTTCACAACGCGCAGGGCGAAGTGGCCCTGTGCGTGCCCGACCAGGATGTCCCCCTGGGCACCCGCCTGCTTTGAGCGGCCAGAAGACGTTGCCCCGCACAGGCCTGGGCATCACAATGCCGGCAACAGCACCCACACGATGACCAGCCCCACGCCCCTGCCGCATCACGCCTGCCCTTTGTGCGGCGGCCCCAACGCCTGCGCGCCCGCACGCAGCGGCAGTTTCGATACACCGTGCTGGTGCCGTGAGGTCAAGGTCTCGCCACTGGCCCGGGCCCGCGTGGCCGGGCAGCAACCCATGGCCTGCTTGTGCCAGCGCTGCGCCGTGAACGGCGGGCCTGCGGCGCCCGACGCCACAGCGCCCGCGTTGCCCGCATCGCCGGGCCAGTCATCAAGCTGAAACCGCTCAGAGCTTCTCGAACACCGCCATGCTCTCCACGTGGGCCGTGTGGGGGAACATGTTGACTGCCCCCGCCGACACGCAGCGGTAACCGCCCTGGTGCACCAGCAGGCCGGCATCGCGCGCCAGCGTGGCCGGGTTGCAGCTCACGTACACAATGCGCCGCGGCGGCACCCAGCCAGGCGCCAGGCTCGGATCCTGGTGCAGGTCGGCCACGGCCTTGGCCAGCGCGAAGGCACCTTCGCGCGGCGGATCCACCAGCCACTTGTCGGCATGGCCGTAGCTGGCCAGCTCCGCCGGCGTGATCTCGAACAGATTGCGCGCCACAAAGCTGGTCTTGGCATCGACGCCATTGGCCCGCGCGTTCTCGCGCGAACGGGCCACCAGTTGCTCGCTGCCTTCGATGCCCAGCACCTCGCGCGCCTGCGTGGCGAGCGGCAAGGTGAAGTTGCCCAGGCCGCAGAACCAGTCGATCACGCGTTCATCAGGCTTGACATCCAGCAGGCGCAGCGCGCGCCCCACCAGCACCTGGTTGATGTGGTGGTTGACCTGGGTGAAGTCAGTCGGCTTGAAGGGCATCGTGATGCCGAACTCGGGCAGGGTGTAGTCCAGCCCGGGCAGGGTTTCATCCAGCGGATGCACGGTGTCCGGCCCCTTGGGCTGCAGCCACCACGACAGGGTGTGGCGCCCGCCGTCCCAGGCGCTGTGCTCGGCCGCGAAATCGCGCAGGCGCTGCACGTCGGCCGGGGTGAGTGCCTCCAGGTGGCGCAGCACCAGCACCGTCACGCTTGTGCCCACGGCCACCTCGATCTGGGGCAGGCGGTCACGCTGGTCCATGGCAAAGACCAGTTCGCGCAAGGGCACCAGCAGGCGGCTGATGTGCGGCGGCAGGATCTCGCAGGTCTGCATGTCGGCCACGTAGCGCGACTTGCGCTCATGGAAACCCACCAGTACGGTACCCTTCTTGAGCACATGGCGCACCGACAGGCGCGCGCGGTAACGGTAGCCCCAGGTGGGCCCTTCGATCGGGCGCAGCAGCATCTCGGGCTTGACCTTGCCCAGGTGCCAGAGGTTGTCTTCCAGCACGCGCTGCTTGACGGCCACCTGCGCCGAAGGATGGAAGTGCTGCATCTTGCAGCCGCCGCACAGGCCGAAGTAGGTGCAGCGGGGGGTGACACGCTGCGAGCTCTCGCTGCGGCGCTCGGCCATCGTGGCCTGCTCCCAGTTGTTCTTGCGGCGGGTGACGCTCACGCGCACCTCTTCGCCAGGCAGCGCATCTTCGATGAAGACGACCTTGCCATCCGGGCGGTGGGCCACGCCCTGCGCTTCGAGGTCGAGCGATTCGACCTTCAGCCATTGCAGGTGGGGCGGCACAGCGGCGGCGGCCTCATCGATGGGCGACTTGGCGGCGGGGGGGAGCGCCTGGGGGGACGTGGCGGGGGAAGTGGAAAGAATCTCGTCGGTCATCCCCCGATTGTCTCAGGGGATGACGGCTCTTTCCCGGCCAGGCCCGGGGCGGGCCGTGGCGCTGTGCAGGATCAGCGTGCGGGCAGCGACTTGGCGGGGTCGATCGGCTTGCCCTGCTTGCGCACTTCGAAATGCAGTTGCACGCGATCGGCATCGGTGCTGCCCATTTCGGCGATCTTCTGGCCCTTGCGCACGGCCTGGTCTTCCTTGACCAGCAGCGTCTGGTTGTGGGCGTAGGCCGTGAGGTACTGCGCGTTGTGCTTGACGATGATCAGGTTGCCGTAACCACGCAGGCCGGAGCCGGCATAGACCACGCGGCCATCGGCAGCAGCGAATACCGGATCACCCGCCTTGCCGCCGAGCACCAGGCCCTTGCGCTTGCCATCTTCGAAGCTGCCCAGCACAGGGCCCGTGGCGGGCCATTGCCAGGCGGGCTCGTCCGCATCACGATCTGCAGCGGCCACGGGGGCGGCTGCCGGCGCGGGCGCCGTCGTGGCCTCCCCCGTGCCCGAGGCCGGCTTGGCGGCGCTGCTGGCGGCCGAGGCGGTGCTGCTGCCTGCGGCGGCAGGCAGCGGCTTGGCATCGAGGCTGCGAGCCTCCACCTTCGAGCTGGTGACCGGTTTGGCCGCCGGCAAGGCATTGCCATTGGTGGCAGCGGCTGCGGGCGCGGCAGCCACGGCGGCGGCATCGACCGAAGGCGAGACCACGCGCAGCACCTGTCCCACCTCAATCAGGTTGGGGTTGTCCAGGTGGTTCCAGGCCGCCAGATCGCGCCAGTTCTGCCCGGTATCGAGCGCCACGCGGATCAGCGTGTCGCCAGGCTTGACGGTGTAGTAGCCCGGTTTGCCGGCGTTCTCCGCGCCCGGGGGCAGGCGGTTGGGGCTCAGGCCCGTGCCGACGCGGCCACGGTCTTCGACCGGCGCCTTGTTGATCGGGGTGGAACAGCCAGCGAAAGTGAGTGCTGCCGCCATGGCGGCGAGCAGCTTGTAGATGTTTTGCGTGTGGTGCATGTTGAAGCGAACAAGCCGAGACATCACGTCGTGCCTGATTTTAGGGGCACGAAGAGCACCTGCCCCGCCGTGGCCTGCTGCAGCTGCCCATTGGGCAGGCGGTCCACGATGGTCAGGATCTGGGTGCCGGTTCTGGGGTCTTCCATGGGCGCGACCAGGCGCCCGCCAGGGGCCAGTTGGTCCAGCCATGCCGGAGGCACGGCGGCACCACCCGCGGCAGCGATGATGGTGTCGTAAGGCGCGTTGGGCGCGTGGCCGAGCATGCCGTCACCATACACCAGCCGCACGTCCTGCCAGCCAGGCAGGCCAGCACGGAGCCGGTCAAGGTTGGTGCGGGCCTTCAGGTGCAGATCACGCAGGCGTTCGATGGACACGACGCGCCGCGACAGGCAGGACAGCAGCGCTGCCTGGTAGCCGCAGCCCGTGCCGATGTCCAGGCACTGGCCCAGTGGGAAGGCCGCATCCGGCGCCACGCCCGGGCGGGTGCACAGCAGCTCGATCATCGAGCCGATCACCGAGGGCTTGGAGATGGTCTGACCCAGGCCGATGGGCAGGCTGGTGTCTTCGTAGGCCTGATTGACCAGGGCCGAATCCACGAACCAGTGCCGGGGAATGGTGCCGAAAGCCTGCAGCAGGCGCGGATTGCGGATGCCGTCGGCCTGCAGTCGCTCGACCATGCGGCGCTGCACCGCGCGGGAGTCCATGCCCAGGCCTTGCGGCGTGCTCAGGCGCTGGCGGTCACGGGCGGCCTGCTCCAGCGGCGCCTGCGGGCGCAACAATTCACGCGCGGGTGCGGGCTTGGCGGGGGCGGCCACGCGGTCCAGGCTCAGCGGAAAACGCCGGGTGCGCTGACCGCCGGGCGGCGTGCTCATGCGGCAGAGCCTTCGTTGCCGGGCGGCTTGCCCACCCAGTCACGCCAACGCGGCAGGCCGGCGTGATCGGTCATGTCCACCTGCAGCGGGGTGATGGACACCCCACCCGCACGGGTGACCTGGAAATCGGTGCCATCGCCTTCATCACGGGCCTCACCGGCCGGGCCGATCCAGTAAATGGGCTCGCCGCGGGGATTGGCGGTGACGATGGCCGGGCGACTGGCGTGGCGGCGCCCCAGACGTGTGATCTGCCAGGGCGCCTGATCGCAATCAGGGATGGCCGGGATGTTCACATTGAGCAGCCAGGCGCCGGCGCCCGGAGGGCGTGCCAGCACATGCTCGACCACCTTGCGGGCCACCCGAGCGGCGGCATCGAGGTGGGTCCAGCCCTTGTCGGTGAGCGAGAAGGCAATGGCCGGAATGCCGAAGAGAAAACCCTCGGTGGCGGCGGCCACGGTACCGGAATAGAGCGTGTCATCGCCCATGTTGGCGCCGTTGTTGATTCCGGACAACACCAGATCAGGGGTCTCGATCAACCCTGAAGTGAGGGCCAGATGGACGGAATCGGAGGGCGTTCCTGTAACAAAACGAAAACCATTGCGGGCCGTGTGAACCGTGAGCGGCTGGTGCAAGGTCAGGGAATTGGAGGTCCCGCTGGCGTTGCGCTCTGGGGCGAAAACGTCGATATGGCCCAGCCCTTCGCAGGCCTGCACGAGGGCTTCGAGACCTGGGGCCAGGTAACCATCGTCATTGGCGATCAAGATACGCATGCTGACATTGTAGGCGGGCAGACACGGTCTTCGACGACGACCCCTTCTGGGGGTCTGTCGCATCGGCGCGAGCCCGACGATAATGGGCTCGGTTTGGTTTAGGTTGGAAACAGGGGGCCTCCCCCGGCAAGATGCGGCATCAGCATCGTTCGGGCGCAGCGTTTTCAACCCAGGGGGCCTGTTCAGTTGGCGCCTCCTCGGGAGCAAGTCATGGCGGTCAAAGTACTGATTCTTGAGGACAACCCCGTTGCGCGGGGTTTCTTGTGTCGCGTGGTTCGCGAGAGCTTCAGCGACGTGAGCAGCATCACCGAAGCCGGTGATCTGGAGGCTGTGCGGCGCCTGCTCGGGCATGCTGCAGGCCAGCGCGCGGCTGCCTCGGCCGATCCCTACCAGCTTATCCTGGTGGATCTGGAACTGCCCGACGGCAGTGGGCTGGAGCTGCTGTCGGAGCTGGCCAACTACCCGGCCACCCGCATCGTCACCACGCTCTACTCGGACGACGAGCACCTCTTCCCGGCCCTGCAATGCGGCGCCGACGGCTACCTGCTCAAGGAGGACCGCTTCGAGGTGCTGGTCGAAGAGCTGCAGAAGATCGTGCGGGGCCAGCCGCCGCTGTCGCCGGCCATTGCGCGGCGCTTGCTGACGCACTTCCGCACCGGCGAAGGTTTCCCTGCGCCCTCCTCCAGCGCCCTGCACACCGGCAGCGGCGTGGCGAGTGCGGCCATCGCAGCTGCGCCAGCCGCCCCTGCGGCACCGCTGGACCACGAACGGCTCACCCCCCGCGAGAGCGAAGTGCTGACCTACCTCAGCAAGGGCTTCACGATCAAGGAAATCGCCAACCTGATGGGCATCAAGTGGTTCACCGTGAACGACCACATCAAGTCCATCTACAAGAAGCTCAACGTCTCCAGCCGCGCTGAAGCGGCCGTGCTCGCCAGCAAGCAGGGCCTGGTGTGAACCCACCGCCCGGCGCTGGCGATCTCAGCCTGAGCGATCGGCACGGCCCCACCACCCTCGACGAAGCACTTCAAAGCGGCAGCCACCTGCCCCGCTGGATCGGCTGGCGCCTGCGCCTGCTGGTAGGCGTGATCCTGGGCGGCTGCGTGCTGGTGTTCGCACTGGCGCAGTGGCTCACCGCGCAGCCCCGCCTGCCCGTCACCCTCAAGGCCTCACCGGAAGGCTCGGTCAAGATCGTGACCGCCAACACACCCACGCTGCAGCGCCTGGAGGGCCATGCGATCGAGGGGGTGCGTGTCGAGCAGATCGCCCCCAGCGGCTCGGTGAGCGTGCTGGAAGCCCCCATCGAGCTGCTGGCCCTGCAGCACAGCGCGCGCTGGATCCCCGACGCCAAGGCCCGTGAACACTACGCGGACCTGCACCGACGGCTGGCTGCTGCCGCAGCCATGCTGCCGCCCGAAGGCGGTGTCGTGGTGCTGGAACTGGTCAACGCCCCCGACGAGCCCGTGCTGGTGGCCCAGCGCGGCTGGGGTGGCCTGACGCCGCTGTTCTGGATGCTCTCGGCGCTGGCCCTGGTGGTGACAGGTGTGGGGGCTGTCGTCTTCCTGGCCGGGCCGCAGTGGCGCAACGCGGCCTTCGCGGTGCTGGCCCTGACCCAGGGCGCACACCTGCTGCTGATCGCGGCCGAATCGAACCTGGACATGTTCATGCCCGTGTGGTTCGTGGACCTCGATGCCAGCCTGCGCACGGGCCTGGACATCGTGTCCGCCGCCGCCATGATCCAGGTGGCCGTGCTGCATCCGCGCCGCCTGCGCGGCTGGGGGCTGGTCGCCCTGGGGGGCTGGGCAGCAGCCGTGGCCGTGGGGCTGGCCCTGTCCTACCTCACGCCGGCCTGGCAATGGTGGTGGGTGCAGGGCAGCTGCGCCCTGCTGGTGCTGGCGGCCATCTGCTTCATGACGCTGACCTACCGGCAGGCGCCGCACCCCTTCACCCTGGTGCTGCGCCGCTTCACCAGCATCACGCTGGGCAGCTGGATCCTGCTGAGCGTGGCCGTCACCATGGCCAACACGCGGCCGGACATGCAGCTCAACGTCACCACCTTCGGCGTGATGACCTGGCATGTGTTCTTCGCCTCGCAGCTGCTGCTGTCGCCCTACCTGTCACGCTCCAAGCAGATCCTGCAGGAGTTCTCGCTGCTGGCGGCTTCCAGCACGGTGGCGGCCTCGCTGGATCTGCTCTTCGTGGCGGTGTTCTCGCTGGGGCAGTTCACGTCGATGACGCTGTCGCTGTTCCTGTCCTTCGGCGTGTACCTGAGCATCCGCCGCTGGGTGATGACCAACGTGCTCAGCCGCGACCCGATCACCACGGAGCGGCTGTTCGAGCGCCTGTACCGCATCGCCCGCGAGTTGGAGCGCCGCCCTGACAGGCTCGATGACCTGATGGCGCGCCTGATGCGCGAGCTGTTCGACCCGATCGAGATCAGCCTGGTGCAGGGCGATGTGCCCACCACCGCGCTGCGCGGCAACGGCGGGATCCTGCTGGTGCCCCTGCCCCATCTGTCGCACACCGAGGGCTGCACCAAGGTGTTCGTGCTCAAGCATGCGGACAAGGGCCGGCGCCTGTTCACCTCGGAAGACGCGCGGCTGGCCGACCGCATCGTGGAGCAGCTGCACCGCGTGCTCACCTTCGACCGCGCGGTGGAGCGTGGCCGCAGTGAAGAGCGCATGCGCCTGGCGCAGGATCTGCACGACGACATCGGCGCGCGCTTGCTGACCCTGATGTACCAGGCGCCCAACCCCGAGATCGAAGACTACATCCGCCACACGCTGCAGGATTTGAAGACCCTCACGCGCGGCCTGGCCGTGCAGACCCACACGCTGAGCGATGCCGCCAGCGAATGGAAGCGCGACCTGAGCCACCGCCTGCACGTGGCACGCTGCGAGCTGGACTGGCAATTCACCCAGGATGAAGATGTGGAGCTCACCGTAGTGCAGTGGTCGGCACTCACCCGCATCCTGCGCGAGCTGGTCAACAACACCATCAGCCATGCCAAGGCCAACCGCGTGCGCGTGGAGCTGACCTTCAAGGAAGACCGGCTGACGCTCTCGGTGACGGACAACGGCCTGGGCCGATCCCCTGAATCCTGGTCACACGGGTTGGGTCTGGGCGGCGTGCGCAAACGTACCAAGCAGTTGGGCGGCACGGTGACCTGGCAGGAGCTGGAGCCTCGCGGCATTGGCTGCGAGGTGGTGGTGGAGCAGTTCTCGGCGCCCGTGCCGGGCTGACCATCGCCCTCACCTTCCGGTGATCAAATCTCCCATTGTGGGGTATTGCGCAGCACCTCATCCAGCGTGGTCACGCCTTCGGCCACCTTCATGACACCGCCCAGCCGCAGGGGTTTGAGTCCTTCCTGCACGGCTTGCTGGCGCAGACGGGCCATGTCCACCGTGGGGTGCATGGTCTGGCGGATGGCCTCACTGAGTGGCAGCAGTTCGTACAGGCCCACACGGCCCTTGTAGCCCGTCATGC
>CALAKR010000247.1 GCA_937923225.1 uncultured Aquabacterium sp.
AAGGGCCGCTCCTACAGGGACTGCGTAGACCTTTGGATTGGCGCAACGCCCTGCGCCTTAGACGTGATGCACGACCGCTCCACCTACCGCATGACCACCCAGGCCCTGACGCCATACGGTGCTGCCGGCAGCCTGCACACCCTTCGATGCGAACACCTTGCGCAATACCCCACCGATCGGCGAGGTCCCAAGGCCCAGGCTGTTCAGGCACTGTTCGACGCTCTGCAAATGGGCTTCCAACCGCTGGCGCACCTGCATTTCGCCACACATCGCCAGCAGGGTCGACTTGCCCTGGTCCAACCCCATGCTCTTGCCACTTTCCGGGTCACGGTCGTGCAAGTCGTCGTGCAACTGAAACGCCTGCCCCAACTCCCCCGCCAATTTCAGCAGGGTGCCCTGCTGGCTGGCGCCAGCCCCCGCCAGCCGGCCGGCCATGCCTAGCAGGGCCGAGAACAAGGCCCCGGTCTTGAGTTGATTGGTCTCGGCAATTTCAGCCGCCGTCCGCGGCCGTGCACCGTCACGCAGATCCTGCAACTGCCCCTTGACCAGCCCATCGGCACCGATGGCCGAGGTGAGGGTCACCACTAGGTCGCTGCGCACATCCGGCCCGACCGTCTGCAACCCCGCCACAACCCCAAACGCACGGGAGAGCAAGGCGATGGCCGTCAACACAGCCACGTCTTCGCCAAAAGCCAGGTGCAAGGTAGGGCGGCCGCGGCGCAAGGCGGCGTTGTCCATGCACGGCAGATCGTCCAGCACAAGGGAAGCTGCATGTACCATCTCGACGGCACAGCCGAGGTCGAGCGCTGCGTGTGGGCATGCGCCCAGACCCTGTGCCGTAAAAAGTAACAACAGGGGCCGCAAGCGCTTGCCTGGCGCCAGGGTACAGTCGCGCATGGCCGCAACCACGAGGTCGCGCTCGTGACCTGCCGATGGCAGCAAGGCTGCCAGCCGGGCCTCTACGGCCGCATGTGCGACGGCCAGTGACTGATCGTGATCAGCGCCAGCGCTGTGCGGGGGGGCGATGGTCGTCATCCTTGCCTCTCGATGTGGGATGCCCATTGACCGTAGATGAAAAAGGAACGACTGATAGGCGCCGTTGCCTGATGCTGTGCTTTTTATGAGCTTAGCTATACAAAACGGGTAGTGTTGTACAACTTGTCTGTCTTAAGCACACAGACCGCACGTACCTCAGGATGATTCCCTGGCAGTGGAGCCGGCATGAACAAAAGCCCGTTGAGTCAACGCAAGGATGATCACCTGGATATCGTCCTGGCCACCGGCAGTACCTCGCACGGGGTCGACGCTGGGTGGTCAGCGCTGCGTTTCGAACATTGTGCACTGCCTGAAATGGCCCTGGAAGACGTCGACCTGGGTACCGAGTTGTTCGGCATGGCACTGCGCGCACCGCTGTTGATCAGTTCGATGACTGGCGGGGCTGATCGCGCACGGTTCATCAACCAGCACCTGGCCGAAGCTGCGCAGGCTTTGGGCCTGGCCATGGGTGTGGGTTCGCAGCGAGTCAGCTTGCGCAGCGGCCAGGACCAGGGACTGACCACAGAGCTGAGAAGGCTTGCACCCGATGTCCCGCTTTTGGCAAACCTGGGCGCGGCCCAGTTACGCGAGGCCGATGGCCTGGACCTTGCCCGCCGCGCGGTCGATACACTCGATGCCAGCGCCCTGATCATTCACCTCAACCCCCTGCAGGAAGCCGTTCAGCCCGAGGGCGACCGCAACTGGAACGGGGTGCTCGCCTGCATCGAGCAGGTTGCCGGGCAGCTTCAGGTGCCCATCATCGTCAAGGAAGTAGGCGCCGGTATTTCGCCGGGCGTTGCGCGGCAATTGTACGACGCTGGCGTGTCCATGATCGATGTGGCCGGCGCCGGCGGCACAAGCTGGGCCGCGGTGGAGGCCGAGCGTGCCAATGACCCTGCCGAGCGTGCGGTGGCAATGGCCTTCAGCGGCTGGGGCATCCCGACCGCCCATAGCCTGCTTGCCGTGCGCCGCGCCGTGCCGACGGTTGGCCTGATCGCCTCAGGCGGGGTCCGCGATGGTGTGGACACGGCCAAGGCCATCCGCCTGGGGGCGGACCTGGTGGGCCAGGCTGCCGGGGTGCTGACCTCTGCAATGGCATCCACCGAAGCGGTGGTCTCGCATTTCGACGTGATCATCCGGCAACTGCGTATCGCCTGCTTCTGCACAGGCTCGGCCACGCTGGCGCAGTTGCGCCGGGCCCGACTGGTCAACGCCCAGTTAGACATCAAATGAGCCACTTCGCCCTGATTGCCCCGCCCTACCCTAGCCATTTTGCAGCGATGCAAGCCTTGGGCGGCGAATTGATCGAACGCGGCCATCGGGTCAGTTTCTTTCACCAGCCTGAAGCCGAACGCTGGCTGAGCGACAGGCGAGTGGGCTTCGTCGCCATCGGCCATGCCGAGTGCCCGCCGGGCAGCCTTGACCTTGCCATGCGCCGCGTGGCTGACCCCGCCGGGCCGCTGCGCCTGCGTCGCTTGATCAAACAGCTGGCGCACACCACGGCAATGCTGATCAGCAACCTGCCGCAGGCGCTCAGTGAACATCGGGTCGATGCGATGATTTGCGATCAGATGGAGCCCGCAGGCGGCTTGGTGGCCGAGGCTTGCAAACTGCCGTTCTTTTCAGTGGCCTGTGCATTGCCAATCAATCGCGAGCCAGGCTTGCCATTGCCCGTGATGCCGTTCGGGCTGGGCTTGGATGCGCGCCTCTACGAAGGCAGTGTTCAGGTCCATGACTGGCTCATGCGCCCGCTGCACGACACCTTGCTGCAGGCCTGTCATCGCCACGGGCTGCAACCGCGCAGCGGCGCCCATGAATTTCTCTCGCCACTGGCCCAGTTGAGCCAGACACCCTTGCACTTGGATTTCCCCAGAGTGGGTCTGCCCAAACACTTTCACGCCGTCGGCCCGTTACGCAGCACGCCCTCTCAGGCGAGCCCCAACTGGTCTTTCGAACCCGGCAAGCCCTTGGTATTCGCAAGCCTGGGGACGCTCCAGGGCCACCGGTTCGATCTGTTCGCACGTATTGCCAAGGCTTGCCGACGCCTGGATGCCCAGTTGCTGGTGGCGCACTGCGGTGGGTTGGATGCCCATCAGCAGGCCAGGCTGCGCCAGATTGGCGCCACCGTCGTGACCGACTTCGCCCCTCAGCACTGGGCGGTGCGGCGAGCCAATGTGGTGATCAGCCATGGCGGCTTGAACACGGTGCTCGATACCGTGTGCGCCGGCACACCGTTGCTGGTCATGCCGATTGCATTCGATCAGCCTGGCGTGGCTGCGCGGGTGCGCCATCACCGCTTGGGGCGGGTACTCTCCAAACGAGCCAGCGTAGCTGCCATTGGCCAGACGTTGCGTCAGCTGCTTGATGAAGCTGCACCACGTGATGCCGCGCTGGAAGCCGAGCTTGCCGCCTGCGGTGGCGTACAGCACGCTGCCAGCCTCATCGAAGCCGCGCTGCACAGTGGCCAACCCAGCATTTCGGAGAACACACCGTGCCCTATGACCTGATCCTGGTAGGTGGTGGGTTGGCCAACGGCCTGATCGCCTGGCGACTCCAACATTTGCGCCCGCAATTGCGCGTGCTGTGCCTGGAACACGGGCCGGCCCTGGGCGGGAACCACACCTGGTCCTTCCATGACGCCGACCTCACTCCCGAGCAACAACGCTGGCTGGCCCCGCTGGTCGAGCAGCGCTGGCCTGCGTACCACGTGCACTTCCCGGCTTTTTCCAGGCGTATGGAAGGCGGTTATGCGAGCATCACCAGCGAGCGTTTCGCCCAGGTGATCACCCCTGCCCTCGGCCCGAGCTTGCGCACGGGCTGCGCTGTCGCTGAAGTGGGTGCCAGCCACGTCACACTCACCAGCGGCGAAACCTTGCACGCCGCGGTAGTGATCGATGGCCGGGGCATGCAGCACAGCTCTCACCGGGTGCTCGGCCAGCAAGCATTCCTTGGGCAGATCGTGCGCCTGACGGCCCCCCATGGCTTAGAGACACCGATTCTGATGGATGCGCGGGTACCCCAGGGCGAAGGCTATCGCTTCGTCTATGTACTGCCCTTCACGGCCGACACCCTGCTGGTGGAGGACACCCACTACGTCGACAGCCAGGCGCCCGCCGCAGAGCAGCTGCGCCAGCACATCGAACGCTACCTGCAGCAGCGCGGCTGGCACGTCGCCGAGTGCCTGCGTGAAGAACAGGGCGTATTGCCGATCACCCTGGCCGACGACTTTCCTGGCTGGTGGAACGAGCAGCAAGGGCCGCTCGCCGTTGGCCTGCGGGCCGGACTGTTTCACTGCACCACGGGCTATTCACTGCCCGATGCTGTGCGCCTAGCCGACT
>CALAKR010000248.1 GCA_937923225.1 uncultured Aquabacterium sp.
TCGAGGATCACCTCAAGACGCTGGGCCTGGAGAGCACGCAGGACAGCCGCTACTGGCTGCACCAGGCCAACCAGGGCATGAACCAGTTCGTGATCAAGAAGCTGGTGGGCGCAGATGCCGGCGCTGACATCGCCCCGCTGATCCTGAATGAATACGCCAACACGGCCTCGGCCGGTTCGGTGATCGCCTTCCACGAGTACCACAGCGACCTGAAGTCGGGTGACTACGGCGTGATCTGCTCCTTCGGCGCTGGCTACTCCGTGGGCAGCGTGGTGGTGCGCAAGCGCTGATTCAGCGTTTGCGGGTAGGCCGGGGCTGGGCCAGCGCGTCCAGCCAGGGATCGCGGTCCAGCTTGCCGCCAAAGCACGACACCAAAAAATCCAGAAACACGCGCGTGCGGGCCGGGAGGTACTGCCGCGACGGGTAAGCCGCGTGGATCACGTAATTGCGCTGCACCGGGATGTCGGCCAGCAGGCGCACCAGGGTGCCGGCGCGCAGCGCATCACCCAGCATGTAGCTGGGCAAGGCCACCACCCCCATGCCGGCCAGAGCCGCGGCCTTGAGCGTTTCCACATGGTTGGAGGTGAGTGCCACGCGCATGGGCAGGGGCGTGCTTTCGCCGCTGGCCGCATTGCGCACGAACCATTCGCGCGGCGAGATGGGTGATACGGCCACCAGGCAATCGTGCTGCGACAGCTCGGCCGCGTTGCCCGGCTGGCCATGCTGGGCGATGTAGGCGGGCGAGGCACAGATGACCACGTCCGTGCGGGCCAGCGGCCGGGCCACGAAGCCGCCTTCGAGCTGTTCGGTGTGCATCGTCATCAGCACGGAGACGTCACAGCCTTCGTCCAGCCCGCCGGCCGATGCGGGTGAGATCCAGTCCAGCGTGATGCCGGGATAGGCCTTGCGGAAGGCGCCCAGTTGCCCAGCCAGCCAGACCGAGATGCTGGGCGGGATGTAGACACGCAGGTGCCCGGCGGGCTCTGCGGCCTGCGAGGCCGCAAGCGATTCGGCCTCGTCGACCTCGGTGAGGATGGTGCGCACGCGCTGCAGGTAGGCCTGACCGATCTCTGTAAGGGCCAGGCGGCGCGTGGTGCGGTTGAGCAGGCGGGCGCTCAGATGGGATTCCAGCTCCGCCACCAGGCGCGTGACCACGGCGGGGGCCAGATCCAGCGCCCGGGCGGCAGCCGCGAAGCTGCCTTCATCGATGACGCGGGCGAAGACGCGCATGCTGCGCAGCTGGTCCATGGCGGATTATTTAAAAATCAGCAATGAATCATTCTATGCGCGGTGATTTATTTGTGGGTGCCGCATCAATACAGTGAAGTCATCGATCACATGAAGACCGAGACACCTGAAAGGAAACCGCCATGAACACCCGTCTGACTCTCTCCGTTCTGCTTGCTTCTTCCCTGCTGGCTGGTGGCGCTTTCGCCGCCGACACCGGCAAGGCCCTGACCCGCGCTGAAGTGCAGGCCGAACTGGCCCAGGCCCGCGCCCAGGGCCCGCTGCCCAACGATCTGCCGGCCGGCTTTCAGCCTGCTGATGTGCAGTCCGCCAAGGCAGCCCAGTCGGTGAAGACCGCTGCACCGGCCGCCAAGGACACGACCGTGAGCGCTGCCGCCAACGTGCGTCGCGCCCAGTAAGCGCCCAACAAGCGCTCAGCAAGCTGTCACCCCCAGCGGCGCCGTTCGATGGTGCCGCGCCCTGCAAGGCCACCCGGCCTGAGCCGTCCGGCCCGGTTGATCCCGCCCACAAGGTTGGTTCGCCGGGCCGGTTTCCTTGGTGCGATGCGTTGGTGTGCGGGGCTCAATGCGGCTGCGCGCGGCGCATGGCCTCCAGCTCGGGCTTGAGCGCGGTGAGGTGGATGTCCACGCCGCCGTCCATCTCCGGCGTCGGAATGATCATCAGCATGCGGAACACCACGCGCGTGGCGTCGTGCCAGCTGGGGCGGCCGGTGCCGAAGTCGATCTCGTACATCGGGTAGTGGCTGCAGTTGTTGAGCACCAGCCCGCCATCGAGCGTACGGCCCACCGAGCGCATCATCAGGCCGAGAATGCCCTTGGTCTGGCGGGCGCGCTCCATCAGGCCCAGGTAGCCCAGCAGATCTTCATTCGTGAGGCTCTCGGCGGGCATGCGGCTCTTCAGCGCGATGGCGGCGAGCGATTGCTTGTCCAGCTCATCGGCCGAGTACATCACCTCGCCATGGCCCAGTGCATTGCCGAAGAAGTGCCGGGGCACGCGCAGGCGGCGCTTGTAGCGCAGGTCGATCACGTGGCCCAGGCAGCGGTCGCGGCGGTGCTGCCACAGCGGGTTCAGCACCTTCAGGCAGTGGGCTGTCACCAGCTCGGCGGTGGTCACGCCATCTGCATCCGGGAACTCGGTGCGCGCTTGCTGCTTCCATTGCTCGATGGTGGCGGCCGGGATGCGGAACACGTCCTTGTCGATGCTGACCAGATGCTGCCAGCCCAGGCCGGCGTACATGCGGAGTCGGTCACGCCAGCCCATCTCGTAGACGTAGCCGCGCGTGTAGGGCGCTTTCAGGTTGGCCTGGCCCAGCTCGATCAACTGTTCGCGCTCCATCGAGCGAGCAGGTACCTCTTCGCCACGGGCGCAGGCGGCCCAGTCGACCATGAAGTTCCAGTAGGCCGTGCCGTCCATCACCGAGTGCGCGGCGGTGTTGCTGAGGATGGCCCCGCCATCGGCGAACTGGTAGACATCCACCTCGAACAGCGGCTGGCTGTCCTTGAAGATGTTCCAGGGGTAGATGGGCGTGTGAAAGCCTTTGAGCAGCGGGTGCAGGTGATTGCTGGGCCCGTAGGCGGGCAGGGGGCCGTCGCACTGGTGGACCTTGAAGCGCACGCCGGCATCGTTGCCCTCAATGCAGGGCAGGCCCTGGGCGTCCTTGCGCATGCGGCCGGCCAGCAGCGGGTACTTGCCCAGCATGGTGGTGAGCGAGCGCTGCAGGTTGGCGACATCCAGTCCCTTCGGGTAGACCTGCACGATGGGGATGCCCATGTGCGAGGTGAAGATGTCGATGCCCGAGACGCGCTGGGTGGGGCAGCGCACGCCGCCCTTGAGCGTGGTGTTCGAGACGAT
>CALAKR010000249.1 GCA_937923225.1 uncultured Aquabacterium sp.
ATTTCCAGCGTGCTGATGCAGTCGGCGGTTACGGTCCCGCGCTTGATGATCTCCGTCAGGCCGTGCGGAGCACGGTTCTTAATGACGAAATGCTGTGTCAGGGCGGGCTGTGGATCTGCGTCCACCATGAGCACCCTCAGCCCCATGTCAGCGAACAGCGCACCGACGTTGGCCGTGGTCGTAGTCTTGCCGACACCACCCTTGGTGGCGCAAACGGTGATGATGATCATGCTTGGCCCCCCACTTGTGGGCGGGGAAACGCCAAATTCAGCACGATCGCCGCTTGCGCGGCATGGAAAACACTCTCAGTGCCGGGATGGCACTTACCGATGATGGACATGAATACCTCCTGTGCGGTTAAGAACACCGCGGGAGGGCTTCAAATCGAGTTGCTTCCTGAGCTTGCTTACGATGCCTCTGCACTACCCCGTAGTGCAAGGGCAACAAACACGAGTCTGTATATTATGTCAACTCACATGGACGCAAACAATCCGCTAAGATCCTGCTCATGCGCCGCATCGTCGCCGTCTTCCTGCTGATGCTGTTTTCGCTGCAATCCATCTGGGTTGCGGCAGCCCCCTATTGCCAGCACGAAGAGACGACCGGCTTGTCCCATGTGGGCCACCACACCCACGACCACCACAGCCATGCTGCGAATGACACGCACGGCTCTGGCAAGGACACCGCCTCCTCGCAAGATCAGTCTTCTGCGCTGGAGCACGCTGACTGCCACGTTTTCCATGCTGGCTGCTCACCACTGAGTGAGGTTGGATTCAACTTCCAGAAGCATCCGTCATCCGAGCAGCTCGGCATCGAGCCCGAGAAGGCGCTGCCTTCCCCCTTGCCCGCTCGCCCTGAACGCCCCAAGTGGCCAAGCCTCGCCTGAACGGCGAGGCGGCTTCTGGCAAGCCCTCCCTATGACATCCTGAGTGCCCCATGGGCACCTCGGCGCCCCTCTGGAGCCGGGTCTGATGTGCCTCGCCGATTCCGATCATGGTTCACCACCGAGAAGAATCGAATGCGAATCCTATCCATCGCGATGTATGCCGCGGCGCTTTCCGCTGCGGCAGCGCTACCCCTGAACGCGCGGGCCCAGGCCACGCCTGACACATCGCCCATCACACTCAGCCAGGTGTTCGAACAGGCCTGGCAGCGCCACCCTGCGTTCCAGTCGCTGCCAGACAGGAAAGCGGCCAGCGACGCCTCTCGCCAGGCGGCGCAAGCCTGGACCGCGCAGGCACCATCTCTGGATGTGCGCACCCAGGATGACCGGATCGGCTCCGACCGCGGCGCCCGTGAATGGGAGGCCGGTGTGGTTCTACCCTTGTGGCTGCCAGGCCAGCGCGCTCGCGCGCAACAACTGGCGGAAGGCGAAGCCATGGCCGTGGAGGCCCACACGGCCCAGGCGCGGTTGGCACTGGCCGGCCAGGTCCGCGAGGCCTGGTGGGCCTGGCATCGCGCCAACGCGGAGCTGACGCTGGCAGAGGCTCGCGTGGGGCACGCCCAAGCCTTGCTGACCGACGTTCAGCGGCGCGTGCAAGCCGGAGACCTGGCCCGATCAGACCAGCATCAGGCTGACGGGTTGCTGGCATCGGCTGTGGCCAGCCAGGCACAGGCTCAAGCGCAGCGTTCTCAGGCCTGGCAAATGCTGGCTGCCTGGATCCCAGGACAAGGCCTGCGCGAGACAACAAGCGCTGCACCGGCGCAGATCGAAGCCACAGCCCCCACGGTCTCCGAGCAAGCGCTGGACATCGAGGCCCATCCTTTGGTAACGGTGCTGGCTGTGCAAGCCAAAGTAGCTCGTCAGTCTGCCGAGCTGGCAGCCACGCAGGTCCGCGCCAACCCGGAGCTCACCTTGGGCACCGTGCAAGGCCGCGATCAGCGCGGCGAAGGCTATCAACGCGCCCTCACCCTGGGCTTGAAGCTGCCGCTGGGCTCATCGCCCACCCAAGCGGCCCAGGCGGCCAAGGCCCGTGCCGATGCCAGCGAGATCGAGGCCCAGTTGGCCTTGGTGCGCATTCAGGTCGAGCAGTCTGTCACGGGGGCCCGCACCCGTTTGATGCTGGCCAGAACGCTGCAGGAAGCCACGCACAAGCGCGCGCGCCTGGCCAAGGAAAACCAGGCCTTTTTCGGCAAGTCCTTCCGGCTGGGTGAAACCGATCTACCCACCCGCCTGCGCATCGATCTGGAAGCGCAGGAGGCTGAGCGCCAGGACGCGCTGGCCCGCATCGAGGTGTTCGCCGCCACATCTGCGCTGAGACAGGCCGAAGGCCTGCTGCCGCAATGACTGGCGCCGCCCTCACCACATCCACCTGATTCAAGAGTTGCACATGATTGCTTTCATCCCCTTGCGGCCCCGCATGAACGGCAGGATCCCTGCTGCTGCGCTGGCCCTGCTCACCGCGCTGGCCCTGTGGCTGCAGCCTGCCCTTGCCGGCGGCGACCATGATCATGACCACGACGATGCGGCCGCCATTTCTACCACTGCACAAGCCCTCCCCCGCTTCTCTGCGGCATCCGAAGATTTCGAGCTCGTCGGCGTACTCAGTGGTCAGCAACTGACGCTGTACCTCGACCGCGCAGCCACCAACGAGCCGGTGCGTGAGGCATCCATTGAGCTGGATGTCGGTGGCCGCGCCGTACAGGCCAGCCCCGCTCCTGAAGGCACCTTCCACGCCACGCTGCCGCAGGCCTTGCTCGAAGGCAGCACACCCATTTCTGCCACGGTGATTGCCGGCGGCACATCGGACCTGCTGGCAGGCGAGATCGACATCCACGACGCCGATCACGGCGACGATGCAGGCGCACACGCCCATCCATGGCGCAGGGCTGTGGCCTGGGGGCTAGGCGGTCTGGTGGCCGTCGGCATCCTGGCGCTGTGGTGGCGCAAACGTGCCAAGCCCGCCTCGCGTGTGGGAGGTGCAGCATGAACAAGCTCGTTCGCAACCTGTCCTCGCTTACCGCGGCTTTGCTTGTAAGCACTGCAGCCCAGGCGGGCCCCGGCCATGATCATGGTGATGCACCACCCGCCGCCACGGGCAACGGCCCGCAGCGCCAAGCCGATGGTGGCGTGTTCCTGCCCAAGCCGGCCCAGCGCCAGATCGATGTGCGCACCCAGGTGGCTGCCCTGGCCCAGTGGCCCCGCGCCCTGCCCTTGTCGGGCAAGGTCGTGATGGACCCCAATGCGGGGGGGCGTGTGCAGGCCGCGATTTCTGGCCGCATCCAGGCCCCTGCGGGTGGTCTGCCGTGGGTCGGACAACAGGTTCGCCAAGGGCAGGTGCTGGCCCACGTCGCGCCAACGGCAGGCGCCATCGAGTTGTCCAACCAGCAGGCGCAACAGGCCGAACTGCGTGCGGCCAAGGTGCTGGCTGAGCGCCGTCTTGAGCGTCTGCAGGCCCTGTCAGACACGGTCGCACGCAAGGACATCGAAGCCGCCGCGGCGGATGTCGCCAGCCTTCGAGAACGCTTGCAGGCCGTGAGTGCTGGCCTGTCGAGGCGCGATGCCTTGGTGGCGCCGGTCGCCGGCGTGATCGCCTCGGCCAATGCCATCGCAGGCCAGGTGGTACAGCCTGGTGAGCTGGTGTTCGAGGTGGTCAATCCGACCCGCTTGCGCATCGAAGCGCTGGCCTATGAGCCTGAACAAGCCCAGCAAATCGGCTCGGCCAGCCTGCTCGTGGGCGACACGCGTGTGCCGTTGCGCTTCATCGGCGCGGCGCGCAGCCTGCGGGATCAGGCCTTGCCCTTGACTTTCACGGGCGATGCAGCAGCCTTGAGCCAACTAGCCCTTGGGCAGACCGTGCAGGTGGTCGCGCAGACCAGCGACATGCAGCCAGGCATTGCCGTGCCGGTCGCGTGCTTGGTCAAGAATCCATCGAACCAGGACATCGTCTGGGTCAAGACCGCGCCCGAGCGTTTTGAGCCCCGCGTGGTCACCCATGCCCCCATCGATGGCGCACAGGTGCGGCTGACCTCTGGCGTGAAGGCTGGTGAACGGGTCGTGACCCGTGGTGCCAACCTCATCAACCAGATACGCTGAGGAGCCACGCGATGTTCAAGTGGCTACTGGATACCTCTTTGGCCAATCGGCTGCTGGTCCTGCTGACCGCGGCCGTGCTGATGGCCTATGGCGCATTCACCTTGTCGCGCACGCCGGTGGATGTCTTTCCCGATCTCAACAAGCCCACGGTCACCATCATGACGGAGGCCGGCGGCATGGCCTCTGAAGAGGTGGAACAGCTCATCACCTTCCCGCTGGAAACCACCATGAACGGCTTGCCGGGCGTGGAGTCCGTGCGGTCCACCTCCAGTTCGGGCTTGTCCTTCATCTACGTGACCTTCAACTGGGGCACCGACATCTTCCGCGCCCGGCAGATGGTGTCCGAGCGGTTGACCTCGATGGAGGAAGGACTGCCTGCCGGCGTGATCCCGCGCATGGGGCCGATCAGCTCCATCATGGGGGAGATCATGCAGATCGCCATCCCCATCGACACGGCCAAGGCATCGCCCATGGCGGTGCGCGAGTATGCCGACTGGGTGCTGCGCCCTCGCCTGATGGCCATCCCCGGCGTGGCCCAGGTGATCCCGATCGGCGGCGAGGTGCGGCAGTTCCAGGTGCAGCCCGACACGGCCCGCATGGCCGCGATGGGCATCACGCTGGAGCAGATCGAATCGGCCTTGCGCGGCTTCTCGTCCAACACCTCAGGCGGGTTCCTGGAGCTCAATGGCCGTGAGTACCTGATCCGCCATCTGGGGCGAACCTCCAGGCTCGATCACCTGCAGAACCTGGCGCTGACGGCGCGTGACGGGCAGCCCGTGCTGCTGCGCCAGGTGGCCAGTGTGGCCTTCGCACCGGCCATCAAGCGCGGTGATGCGGGTTTCGGCGGCAAGCCGGCTGTGATCCTGGGCATCCAGAAACAGCCCACGGCCGACACCATCGGCCTCACGCGCACCATCGAGGCAGCGCTGGGTGATCTGCAGAAGGCCCTGCCTTCCGGCATGGAGGCACCGCGTGTCACCTTCCGCCAGGCCAGCTTCATCGAGTCATCCGTCAGCACGCTGCAGGGCAAGCTGATCGGTGCGTCGGTGTTTGTCGCGGTGATCCTGTTCGTGTTCCTGGGCACGGTGCGGCCCACGGTGATCGCGCTCACGGCCATTCCCGTGTCCATCTTCATCACGGCGCTGGTGTTCAGGTACTTCGGCCTGTCCATCAACACGATGACGCTGGGCGGATTGGCCATTGCCATCGGTGGGCTGGTCGATGATGCCGTGGTCGATGTGGAGAACATCCTGCGGCGGCTGAAGATGGAGCGCAGCAAGGCAGAGGCCGACCGTGCTCCTACGCTGGCCGTGGTGGAGGCGGCCTCCATGGAAGTGCGCTCGGGCATCCTGTACGCCACCGCCATCATCGTGCTGGTGTTCCTGCCGCTGTTCGCGTTGCCGGGCATCGAGGGACGCCTGTTCGTGCCACTGGGCATTGCCTTCATCGTGTCGACGCTGGCGTCACTGCTGGTGTCGGTCACGGTCACGCCGGTGCTGTCCTCCTTCCTGCTGCCGCGCATGAAGCTGGGCCATGGCGACACCAAGGCACTGGCCTGGCTCAAGGCGCGCTACACGGTCGCCCTGACAGCCACCCTCGCCCACCCGCGTCGGGCTCTGGCAGCCGGCGCCGTGGCCGTGCTGGGAGCGGCTGCGGCTGTGCCCTTCTTCCCGACCACCTTCCTGCCCCCTTTCAATGAAGGCACGCTGTTGATCGGCCTGCGGCTGAACCCTGGTGTCACCCTGGCGGAATCTTCGGCCCTGGCCAGCCAGGCCGAGCACCTGGTGCGGCAGGTGCCCGAGGTGACACACGTGGGCCGTCGCAGCGGCCGTGCCGAGCTGGATGAG
>CALAKR010000250.1 GCA_937923225.1 uncultured Aquabacterium sp.
CCAGGGTGTAAGTGAGCACGTCGCCATCGACGTCGGTGGCCTTGACCTGGCCCGACACGGGGGTGTCTTCAGGCGTGGTGACCTGGTAATTGCCGGTGGTCGGGTCGAAAGTGGTGCCGGGGTTGGCCGGGTCATTGGGCACGTCGGTGATGATCGGCGGATCGTTCACGGGCGTGATGCCAATCGACACGGTGGAGGTGGCAGTACCGCCACGGCCGTCGGACACGACCACGGTGTAGGCGTCGCTGCCGTTGTAGTCCTTGCCGGGGGTGTAGGTCCAGGTGCCGTCAGCGTTGACGACGACGGTGCCATTGGCCGGGGTGGTGCCGCCCAGGGTGTAGGTCAGCGGATCGCCATCGGCGTCAGTCGCCTTGACCTGGCCTGAGACGGGGGTGTCTTCGGGCGTTGTGACGTTGTAGTTGCCGGTGGTTGGATCGAAGGAGGTCGTCGGGCGGTCAGGATCGGTGGGCGTGTCGGTGATCACCGGCGCATCGTTGGCGTCGACCAGCGGCACGGCGGTCTGTGCGTCCTGAGCCTGGGCACGGTCACCCGTGCCGTAACTGAACTCCTGTGCGCTCACGACTTCGGTCACGCGGTCCACGCGCAGGCCTTCGCCCAGCGTGCCGCCGCCATCACCGCCGGCCAGACCGGCCGCGGTCGCGTCTTCTTCGTTGCCGGTGTTCACGGCAGCGATCACGTCGTCGAGGTTGTCACCAGCGCCCAGCACCGTGGCGGCCGTCTTGCCCTTGGCGGGGCCAGCGTCGGGTTTGGTGGCTGCTGCGGCTTCATCTGCGACCGCCGTGTTCAGGACAGCGTTGTCACGGGGAGCCCACAGCTTGCCTTGCGCATCCTTCACCTCGATCTGGGCGCCGGCCGCAGAGATGATGCGATCACCGGGGTGAATGACGTCACCGACTTGCAGGGGCCGGGCAGGGCCGCCGCTGGCGGGGATGACGCTGACATTGCCCTTCAGGCTGCTGACGGTGCCAACAGGCACTTGTGCGGTGGTGACCATGGGAATCCTCTCGAAACGTAACAACCGGCCGGGCTCCAATTTGAAGCCTGTACCCCCCGCGAGCAAGGGGTTGACGGTAGGCGCCTGAGAACTAGTGCACTCCTGGACCGGATATTTATGCGCTTAAGCCCCTCCGTCAGGTCGTCCGCGCCGCCTTGCATCCGCAAGCCGCGCGTCACGACGGACGAACCCATGGCTCAAGCTCGCCGCTATTTCGTCCGCCAGGGCGGGAAATGAAGGAATTGCGCACGGATTTGCGCGCGATAAGGGCCTGTTGCGCGCAGGGCCTTCCCAGGCCCCGGGGCATGGTGTCAGCGCTCGCGCAAGGCGTAGGTCTTGGCCTTGAGCACAGGCTTGAGCAGGTAGGACATCACAGTTTTTTTGCCGGTGAGGATGTCCACTTCGGCGGTCATGCCCGGAATGATGGGCATCTTTTCGCCAAAATTAGGCTGCGCGGTGCGCACGCGCACCACGTAATAAGTGTTCACACCGCGCTCGTCCGTGATGGTGTCCGGGCTGATGTTCTCCACCTGGGCGTCCAGGCCGCCGTAAATGGAGAAGTCATAAGCGGTGAACTTCACGGTGGCGTTCTGGCCGGGGTGGATGAAAGCGATGTCCTTGGGCTGGATCTTGGCCTCCAGCACCAGGGCGTCGTCCAGCGGCACGATCTCGACGATGTCCTTGCCGGGCTGTACCACGCCGCCCACGGTGTTGGCCATCAGGCGCTGCACGCGGCCACGTACGGGTGATTTCACCTGCGCCTTGTCCACCTTGTCGACCAGGGCCACGGCGCCTTCGGTCAGGCTGTTCAGTCGCCCCAGGGTTTCGGACAGTTCCTTGCGCGCCTCGTTGCGGAAGGACAGCTCGGTCTCCTGGATCTTGCGCGAGGCTTCGGCGATGGAGGCCTGCACGCGGGCGCTCTGGGCGCCGGCCTGTTCCATGTCGCCGCGGGCGCGGGTCACGTCGCGTTCCAGGCGCAGCACTTCCACCTCGGAGACGGCCCCGGTGGCCAGCAGGGGGCGCGTCTTGCTCAGCTCCTGCTGCGACAGCTCCAGGCTGCGCGTGGCCGATTCACGTTTGGCGCGCACCTCGGAAAGCTCCTGCTGGCGCTGAGCCAGCTGCTGCTGACTGATGCCGATCAGCGCTGCCAGTTCCGAGCGCCTGGAGTCATAGAGCTGGCGTTCCTCATCGACCACGCGCTGCTCTTCGGGGCCGCTGGCGATGGGCGGCACAAAGCTGGTGCCTTCTGCCAAGGCCTTCAGGCGGATGGATTTGACCTTGAGCGAAAAGGTCTGGGCGGCGCTTTCGCGCACGCCGGAGGTGGCGCGCGTCTCGTCGATCTTGAGCAGCAACTGGCCGGCTTCGACCACCTGGCCTTCCTGCACCAGGATCTCGGTCACCACGCCGCCATCCAGCGCCTGGATCACCTGCAGCTGCCTGGAGGGCACGACCTTGGCCTCGCCCTTGGTCACCTCATCGACATGGGCAAACGTGGCCCACACGATCAGCAGCACCACGATCAGCAGGGCCGTGCGCACCAGCGTCTGGGCGCGGTAGGTGGTGGCGGTGGACATCACCGCATCGGCCTGCAGCTCGAAATTGCGCATGCCGGCATCGGCTGCCGTGGCGGGCGATATGCGTGGGCCGGTGACGCGGTCCAGGATGCGGTCGGTGATGGGGGCCACGCGCAGGCGGATGGATTCAAGCAGGCCCAGCACGGATTTGCCGGCGTTCATGAGCTTGTTCATCATGTCGATGCCCCCCTCAGCTTGCCCGGGCGATGCGGCCGGCAGACAGCGCCTGCAGGATGCGTTCGCGCGGACCATCGGCCACGATCTTGCCCTGGTCGACCACGATCACGCGGTCCACGAAGGACAGCATCGACGTGCGGTGCGTGACCAGCAGCACCGTCTTGCCCTGCGCGAACTCGGCCATGCGCTGCGTCACGTAGGCTTCGGTGGAGAAGTCCATCGCGCTGGTGGGCTCGTCAAGCAACAGCAGCGGGGCGTTGTGCAGCACGGCGCGGGCGATGCCCACACTCTGGCGCTGGCCGCCCGAGAGCAGCTCGCCGCGCTCGCCCACCTGCATGTCGAAGCCCTGCGGGTGGCGGTGCACGAAGTCGGTCATGCCGGCCATCTCGGCTGCGGCCACCACGGATTCATCCACCGCGTGCGGCATGCCGAAGGTGATGTTGTCGCGCAGCGAGCCGTAGAACAGGGTCACGTCCTGCGAGACATAGCCCAGGTTGCGGCGCACGTCAGCCGGGTCCAGCTGACGCATGTCGAT
>CALAKR010000251.1 GCA_937923225.1 uncultured Aquabacterium sp.
TGACGGCCAGTGCACGCGGCGTGTCGGCGAAGAAGCTCATGATGCGCAGCGGCACGCCACCCACGGCATTGCCCAGCGACGCGGGGTTGAACACCCATACATCCGCGCGCCCAATGCCCTCGGTGGTCAGGCCTGGGTCACCTGCGCCCGGCACGCCCTTGAGCGATGGATCGGTGAGGTGCCGGCCGCGGTGGGCGGTGGTGATGAAG
Source organism: uncultured Aquabacterium sp. (assembly GCA_937923225.1). GTDB lineage: Bacteria > Pseudomonadota > Gammaproteobacteria > Burkholderiales > Burkholderiaceae_C > Aquabacterium. The sequence goes on from CALAKR010000251.1 coordinate 210, forward strand.
GCGCGCGCCGGCGAGCCGGCAAAGACGATGTCGCGTGGCTCATCGCCGACCAGCAGGGTGCGCACCACACGCGGCGCGCCGTCCAGGCTGACCACGCTGACGCTGTCGGACAGGTGGTTCACCACCCACACCTCGTTGTCGGTGCGCAGCGCCACGGCCACGGGCTCCAGGCCCACCGGCACGCGGGCGAACAGTTGCAGACCGGTGGGGGTGATGTTGAACACGTCCAAGGTGTTGTTGGGCGTGTTCACGGCGAACAGGCGTGTGCCGTCGGCCGACTGGGCGATCGGGCGGACGTGTCCGCTCTCGAAGGCGATGAAGTTGGGCGAGGCGGCCTGCGCGGATGGCGATGGGGCGCCCAGGGTGAGCAAGGCGGCCGCGGCCATGCCGGAGAGCAGGCGCAACGCGGCAGGCCATCCGTGCGCACGGCGGGGGATGTGGGGATTCATGGCGGGTCTCCTCGGACCTTGTTTTGGTAACGGACGCCATTGAATGTAAATAGGTGTTCAAGCGGCTGTAAGGCGGGAAGTTCGAGGCTCCCGGGGGCCATCCGTGTCATCCCCCTTGAGTAAAGGATGGGGAAAACATCTAAATCTCGTTTAACGATGTTCGGGTGATCCCGCGGGCGCTGGGGTGGGCCGTTCATGGGCTGGCCTTGCCCGGCATGGGCTCTTGAGGTGCGTGGACGCGCGGCACCGTGAGGCGCGCTAGGATCGTCCGCATATGCCTGCAGAGGATCTTGTCGTCGCGCGGCCCGAGGGGCTGTACTGCCCCGCTGGTGATTTCCACATCGACCCCTGGCGGCCCGTGGCGCGGGCCGTGATCACCCACGGCCATTCGGACCACGCGCGCGTGGGGCACGGCCACTACCTGGCCCACCGTGACAGTGGCGGCGTGCTGCGGGCTCGGCTGGGAGAGATCCGGCTGGATCTGCTCGGCTATGGCGAGGCCATCGTGCACAACGGGGTGCGCATCTCGTTGCACCCGGCCGGGCACGTGCTGGGTTCGGCCCAGGTGCGGCTGGAACATGAGGGCCGCGTGTGGGTGGTCTCCGGCGACTACAAGCTGCAGGATGACGGCACCTGCCCGCCTTTCGAGCCGGTGCGCTGCGACACTTTCATCACCGAATCCACCTTCGGGCTGCCGATCTACCGCTGGCCGACCCAGGCTGCCCTGGTGGCCGAGATCAACGCCTGGTGGGCGGCCAATGCGGCGCAGGGGCGTTGCTCGGTGCTGTTCTGCTATGCCTTCGGCAAGGCCCAGCGGGTGCTGCACGGCGTGGATCCGGGGATCGGCCCCATCGTGGTCCATGGTGCGGTGGAGCCCTTGAACGAGGCCTACCGGGCTGCCGGTGTCGCATTGCCGGCCACGCGCCGGGTGGGTGAGGGCGCGCCCGGCCCGGCACTGACCCCGCAGGAGCTCAGCCAGGCCTTGGTGCTGGCCCCGCCCTCTGCGCAGGGCACCCCCTGGATGCGGCGCTTCGGCGCGTATGCGGACGCGTTCGCCAGCGGCTGGATGCAGGTGCGCGGCACACGGCGACGGCGCGGCGTGGACCGCGGCTTCGTGATGTCGGACCACGCTGATTGGCCGGGGCTGCAGGAGGCGGTGAAAGCCACCGGTGCGCAGCGCGTGATCGTCACACATGGCAATGTGCCCGTGATGGTGCGCTGGCTGTGCGAGCAGGGCCTGGATGCGCAGGGCTTTCACACCGAGTACGGTGACGAGGAGGCTGGTGACAAACTGCCCGCCGAACCCGCAGAGATGCCACCGGGGCCGGAGCCCGTCGCATGAAGGCCTTCGCGGCGCTGTACCGCGCGCTGGACGCCACCACCTCCAGCCTGGGCAAGCAGGCCGCGCTGCAGGCTTACCTGGCCCAGGCCACACCGCGCGATGCCGCGTGGGCTGTGTACTTCCTGGCGGGCGGCAAGCCTCGGCAGATCGTGCCCGTCAAGCTGCTGCGTGAGCTGGCGCAGCAGGCCGCCGGTCTGCCGGAGTGGCTGTTCATCGAGTGCTACGAGGCCGTGGGTGATCTGGCCGAAACCATCTCGCTGCTGTTGCCCGCGCCCGATGCGCCCGTGGAGCTGGGGCTGGCCACCTGGGTGGAGGAGCACCTGCTGCCCCTGCGAGGGCAGCCGCCGCAGACACAGGCCGAGGCGCTGCAGGCCCAATGGCAGGTGCTCGAAGCGGCTGACCGTCTTGTCTACTTCAAGCTGATCACCGGCGCGTTCCGCGTGGGCGTGTCGCGTCTGCAGGTCACGCAGGCGCTGGCGGCGCACGCGGCGCTCGACCCCAAGCGTGTGGCGCAGCGCCTGATGGGCTACACGCACATCGGCGCGCGGCCGGGCGCGGCTGATTTCGAGGCCCTGATCGCGCCCGAGTCGGACAGCGAACAGAGGCGTGCCACCAGCGGCCAGCCCTATCCCTTCTTCCTGGCCCATCCCTACAACGAGCCGCTGCCTTCGATGCCGGACACACTCGGCCCAATAGGCGGGTGGCAAGTCGAGTGGAAGTGGGATGGCATCCGCGCACAGGTGGTGCGTCGCGCGGGCCAGGCCTGGCTGTGGTCGCGCGGAGAGGAGCTGGTCAGCGATCGCTTCCCTGAGTTGATGACGATGGCCCAGGCCTTGCCCGACGGCACCGTGCTCGATGGCGAGATCGTCGTGTGGCGTGAAGGCCAGGTGCAGCCTTTCGCCGAGCTGCAAAAGCGCATCGGCCGCAAGACCTTGTCGGCGCGCCTGCTCAAGGATCTGCCCGTGGTGCTGCTGGCCTACGATCTGCTGGAGTGGCAAGGGCAGGATCTGCGTGCCCAGCCGCTGTCAGCCCGCCAGGCCCTTCTGGACACCTTGTTGCAGCAGACCGGCCACCCCCAACTGCTGCCCAGCCCGAGGCTGGTGGCCCCGGATTGGACCGACCTGGCCCGCCAGCGCGAGGCGGCCCGCAGCATGGGTGTGGAAGGCATGATGCTCAAGGCCTTGGATTCGCACTACGGCGTGGGCCGCACCAAGGCATCGGGCGTGTGGTGGAAATGGAAGATCGACCCGCTGTCGGTCGACGCGGTGCTGATCTATGCGCAGCGGGGGCATGGCCGGCGCGCCAGCCTCTACAGCGATTACACCTTCGCCGTGTGGGATGGCGAGCCTGGCACGCCCGAGCGTCGGCTGGTGCCGTTTGCCAAGGCCTATTCCGGCCTGACCGATGCCGAGATGGCGCGTGTGGATGCCATCATTCGCAAGACCACGATCGAGAGCTTCGGGCCCGTGCGCAGCGTCAAGCCCACATTGGTGTTCGAGCTGGGCTTCGAAGGCATCGCGCGCAGCAGCCGTCACAAGAGTGGCATCGCCGTGCGCTTTCCCCGCATGCTGCGCTGGCGAGAGGACAAGTCAGTCGATGAGGCCGACACCCTGGACAACCTGCGGGCGCTGCTGCCCACCGCGTCATGAGTGGTGCGAAGGCAAGCTTGATTTCCAAACGGCTTGAGGCCTGGTTCAAGGCGCGAGGCTGGAAGCCCTTCGATTTCCAGCGGGAGGTGTGGCAGGCCGTGGCCGATGGGCAATCTGGCTTGCTGCATGCCACCACTGGCGCGGGCAAGACCTATGCGGTGTGGCTGGGGGCCTTGAGGGCGCTGATGCAACCTGTGCCAACAAGGCGCAAACCCGCTGAAACACTGGCCCGAGCCACGCCCCCTGAGCCCTTGACCCTGTTGTGGATCACGCCCATGCGCGCCCTGGCTGCCGACACCGAGCGAGCCTTGCGTGAAGCATTGGAGGCCGCACAGGCTGAAGGCGGCGTGCGCCCCTGGACACTGGGCGCACGCACGGGTGATACCTCGTCCAGCCAGCGCCAGGCGCAGTCACGCAGGCTGCCCACCGCGCTGGTGACCACGCCCGAGAGCCTGTCCCTGCTGCTGGCGCGGGCCGATGCGCGTGAGGCCTTGGGCAGTGTGCGCATGGTCGTGGTCGACGAATGGCACGAGTTGATGGGCAACAAGCGGGGCGTGCAGGTGCAACTGGCTTTGGCGCGTTTGAAACGTTGGCGCGACGGCCTGATCGTGTGGGGCATGTCCGCCACGCTGGGCAATCTGCAGGATGCGATGCACACCTTGCTGGGTACGTCGAGCGGTCAGTTGGTGCAGGGCCAGGTGCCCAAGGCCTTGGTGATCGACACGCTGCTGCCAGATCAGGCTGAGCGCTTTCCCTGGGCGGGTCACCTGGGGCTGCGCATGCTGCCCCAGGTGGTGGCCGAGCTGGACGCGAGTGCCAGTTCGCTGGTGTTCACCAACACACGCTCTCAGGCGGAGCTCTGGTACCAGGCTTTGCTGGAAGCCAGGCCTGATTGGGCCGGCCTGATCGCACTGCACCACGGCTC
>CALAKR010000252.1 GCA_937923225.1 uncultured Aquabacterium sp.
TGCACGCCCAGCACGTGGTGCACCTGGACATCAAGCCCAGCAACATCATGTTCCGCGAATCAGGCGAGGCCGTGCTGGTGGATTTCGGCCTGTCGCGCCACGACCAGTTGCCCGACCTGCTTGAAGAAGAGTTCGAACTGCCCATGGGCACGGGGCCCTACATGTCGCCCGAGCAGGTGCAGTTCGTGCGCAATGACCCACGCAGCGACCTGTTCGCCCTGGGCGTGCTGATGTACCACCTGGCCACGGGCGAGCGCCCTTTCGGCCAGCCCACCAGCGTGTCGGGGTTGCGCAAGCGCCTGTACACCGAGCCCATCCCGCCTCGCGTGCTGGCCCCTGCCCTGCCCGCCTGGTTCCAGGAGGTGGTGCTGCGCTGCCTGGAGGTCGATCCGGAGCAGCGCTACCAGAGCGCCGCCCAACTGGCGCTGGACTTGCAGAACCCCGCGCAGATCCCCCTGACCGCACGCGCCGAGAAGGCACGCACCGCCGGCACCCTGAGCAAGCTGGGCCGCTGGTTCAAGGCCGTGGGCCATGAGCCCGCCACGGAAACCTCCGTGGCCAAGCAGCTCGAACGCAGCCCGATCATCATGGTGGCCATCGGGGTGCGCAACTCGACGCCCGCGCTGGACGCCAAGCTGCTGGCCACGGTGCGCCGCATCCTGATGATCGAACCCGGGGCGCGCCTGGCCTGCGTGAGCGTCATGAAGATCAACCGCGTGGGCATGGACAAGCTCACGGACGACGAAGGCCACAGCCTGCACATGAAACAGCTGGTGGCCATCCGCCACTGGGCACGGCCGCTGCAGCAGGCGCTGGAGATGGACGACCGGCACCTGACCTTCCACGTGCTCGAATCACCCGACACCGCCGTGGCCATCGTGGATTTCGCCACCAAGAACCAGGTGGACCACATCGTGATGGGTGCGCGGGGCACCTCCAGCTTGAGGCGCTACCTGGGCAGTGTGAGCGCCCAGGTGGTGGCCGAGGCGCAATGCTCGGTCACCGTGGTCAGGGCGTGATCGGCACCACGCGCATCACCTTCTGCAGCCCATCAACCGCCTTGCCCTTGCGGGCGCGCTTGCCGATGTGGCCTGTGTAGGCGCTGTTGCGCACATCTTCTTCCTTGGGCTTGCCGCCGCGCCCCGAGCCAATCACGCGCACCCCGTTGTGCACGGTGGCCACGGACACCAGCGGTGACTTGGCCGGATCGACTTCCATCAGGGTGAGACCCCGTCCGCCGTTGGATTGCAGCTTGAGCTCGTCCAGACCGAACACCAGCAGGCGCCCATCCTGCGAGAGACAGGCCACCTGGGTGTCCTTGGGTTGCACCAGCACAGGGGCCAGCACGATGCTGCCTTCGTCCAGCGTGAGGAAGCCCTTGCCGCCCTTCTGGCGCGTGACCAGATCACCCAGCTTGGCCAGCAGGCCGAAGCCCGCCGTGTTGGCCAGCAGCAGCACCTGCTCGGGGTTCCCGGCCAGGTAGTGCAGCGGCTGGGTGCCGGATTCGAGTTCAATCATCGTGGTGATGGGCTGACCATCGCCACGCGCGCCGGGCAGGCTGCTCACGGGCACGCTGTAGACGCGGCCGTTGCTGCCCACCACGATCATCGGATCGACGGTGCGGCATTCGAACGTACCGTACAGGCCATCGCCGGCCTTGAAGGCGAAGCTGGCCGGGTCATGCCCATGGCCCGTGCGCGCACGTACCCAGCCCTTGAGGCTGATCACCACAGTCACCGGCTCGTCGATCACCTTCACCTCGGCCACGGCGCGCTTCTCGGCCTGGATCAGGGTGCGGCGTTCGTCGCCGTACTGCTTGGCGTCGGCCTCGATCTCTTTCACCACGGTGCGCTTGAGCGCGGCCGGGCTGTTCAGGATCTCTTCGAGCTTGCCCTGCTCGGTGCGCAGCTCGGACAGTTCCTGCTCGATCTTGATCGCCTCCAGGCGAGCCAGTTGGCGCAGGCGGATGTCGAGGATGTCGTCGGCCTGGCGATCACTCAAGCGGAAGCGCTCGATCAGCGCCACCTTGGGCTCGTCGCTCTCGCGGATGATGCGGATCACCTCGTCGATGTTGAGCAGCACCAGCTGCCGGCCTTCGAGGATGTGGATGCGGTCGAGCACCTTGCCCAGGCGGTGGCGTGTGCGGCGTGTGACCGTCTCCAGGCGGAAGCCCGTCCACTCCAGCAGGATCTGGCGCAGGCCCTTCTGCGTAGGCTTGCCGTCGGCGCCAACCATGGTCATGTTGACCGAGGCCGAGCTTTCCAGGCTGGTGTGGGCCAGCAAGGTGGTGATCAGTTCCTGCTGGCTGATGGTGCGGGTCTTGGGCTCGAACACCAGGCGCACGGCGGCGTCCTTGCTGGATTCGTCGCGCACGGTGTCGAGCACCGACAGCATCGTGGTCTTGAGCTGGGTCTGGTCGGCCGTGAGTGCCTTCTTGCCTGTCTTGATCTTGGGGTTGGTCAGTTCCTCGATCTCTTCGAGCACCTTCTGGCTGCTGGTGCCATGCGGCAGCTCGGTCACGACCAATTGCCACTGGCCACGCGCCAGATCCTCGATCTTCCAGCGGGCGCGCACCTTCAGGCTGCCACGGCCGGTGCGGTAGGCGTCCTGGATGTCCTGCGGGCTGGAAATGATCTGACCGCCGCCCGGGAAATCAGGGCCCTGGACCAGGCTGTAGAGCTCTTCGTCGGGCAGCTTGTCGTTCTTGATCAGCGCCACGGCGGCCGAAGCCACCTCGCGCAGGTTGTGGCTGGGGATCTCGGTGGCCAAGCCCACGGCAATGCCGCTGGCGCCGTTGAGCAGCACGAAAGGCAGGCGCGCAGGCAACTGCTTGGGCTCTTCGGCCGAGCCGTCGTAGTTGGGGATGAAATCCACCGTGCCCATGTCGATCTCGTCGAGCAGCAGACGGGCGATGGGAGCCAGGCGCGCTTCGGTGTAACGCATCGCGGCGGCGCCATCGCCATCGCGGCTGCCGAAGTTGCCCTGGCCG
>CALAKR010000253.1 GCA_937923225.1 uncultured Aquabacterium sp.
AAGGACGTGAACACCGTCAAGGACACGGGCCTGATCCGCGACGCCCACAAGGCCGGCCTGATCGTGCACAGCTTCACCTTCCGCAACGAGCCGGGCCGCCTGGCAGGCCTGTACAAGGGCGACCCCGTGCAGGAATACCTGGCCTACTACCGCCTGGGCATCGACGGCGTGTTCACCGACTTCACGGACACGGCCGTGACGGCGCGCAAGGCTTACAACAAGGAAATCGGGCTCTGAAACTCCCATCCCGCTGACCCATGACAAGGCGCCTCGTGCGCCTTGTTTTTTGGGCACGGCATCGGGCATCCAACCGAACGGAGGCACACTTGTACGGCATGAACAGATACGCAATATCGGCCGCTCTTTTGGCTGGGTCCGCCTTTGCCGCCCCTGCCGACCAGATAACGTTTCAGAACGATCTTTCAGCCTGCGTGTCGATCACGGCGACGAAGACTTCCACAGAGTCCAACGTGGTGTGGGCGAACACCCGTGTTCAACTGCGCAAATCGATTGGCGAGTGCGGATGCCTTTCGGCTCTGGCGACCTACACGAGCAGCGTGAACCGAGGGGGCGTCCGGCAGGAACTGCAGGAAGGCCTGACCGACCTGGGCAGCGGAGGGGAGAGAAAACTCGTCCTTGCGACCGACCCGGCCCTGGTCGCCAACAAGGAGGTGCGGGTTCGGCTGGCGTGCACCGGGCCCTTGTAGGGCGCCATTGAGCCACACAGTGGCATACCGCTAGCGCAGCAGATAGCGCTCCGCATAGATCTGCCGGGCGCGCCCCATATGGCGCAGGGCCAGGTCGCACAGCAAATTCCTGTCGCCAGCCTCCAGCGCCTCGACCATCAACGCATGCTCCTGCCGCGCCACGACCAGCGCCTCCTGGTCGGCAATCGCATAGGCGCGTGCGGGAAAGCTCAGCCAGTCGTGCAGGCGTATCGACTCTTCCAGATAAGGGTTGTCGCACAGGCCGTAGAACAATCGGTGGAAGGCCATGTTGGTGCGGTGGATGGCGATCAGGTCGCCGGACTCCACGGCCAGCGCATGTTCATGCGCGGCATGGGCCACTGGCTCCAGGCGTTCTGGCGGCACCGGCAGTTGCATGGCCTGCACGGCCGCCGCGTGCAGCACGCTGCGCAGGTGGTAGAGGTCTTGCAGGCTTTGCGCATCGAAGCGCCGTATGCGCGCTCCCAAATGGGGCGGCTTGACCACGACGCCCAGGCGCTGCAGCTCGGTCAGCGCGGCACGCACCACGTGGCGCTTGGCCTCGTAGTCTTCCATCAGGTGGTCTTCGATCAGCCGCGTGCGGGGCAGGATGCGGCCCCGGATGATGTCCGTCTCTATGGCGGCTATCACGGCCGCCACCTGCGCCGGCAGCGCCGCATGGGGAAAGGCGGCCTCTTTTTCCCGGCCTGATCGCTGTTGCTTGCTCATGTCTCTTGGTTCTTTCAGTCGGGGTGGCAAGTGCATGCAAGCCATGCTCCAGGCCCCGCCCGCCCTGCATCTTATTGATAGTTTCATCGCCTTTTTTGGCGACAACGTGCCCGTTGAGTTTCGCGCCGCGCACTCCTAGACTGCGCCCGAAAGTCAACCCAGGAACCCTCTCATGGCCTCCACGCACGCCGCCGAAATCATCAGCACCAATCCCGCCAACGGGCAGGAGATCGCCCGCATCGCCACCACCACGCCCGAGCAACTGGACGCTGCCGTCACGCGGGCCTGGCATGCCTTCCACCATTCTGGCTGGAAGTCGCTGCTGCCCCACAAGCGCGCCCTGGTGCTGCAGGCCATCGCCGACGGCCTGGCCGCCGAGAAGGAGTCTCTGGCACGGCTGCAGATGCAGGACAACGGCAAGCCGCTGGGCGAATGCCGGGGCATGGTGGAGTCGGCCATAGGCACCTTCCGCTACTACGCAGGCGTCTGCGAGACGCTGGAGACCGATGTGACGCCGGCGCGCGGCGACTATGTGTCCTTCACCGTGCTGGAGCCCTTTGGCGTGGTGGCGGCCATCACGCCGTGGAACTCGCCCATCATGAACGACGCCACCAAGGTCGCGCCCGCGCTGGCGGCCGGCAATGCGGTGATCCTCAAGCCCTCGGAAGATTCTCCGCTGCTGGCGCCCGAGCTGGCGCGCATCGCGCTGGCGTCCGGCCTGCCGCAGGACATGCTGCAGGTGGTGCAGGGCCGCGGGGCCGATGTGGGCGCCGCCCTGGTCGCGCATCCGGGCATCCGCATGATCTCGTTCACGGGCGGGACGACCTCAGGCAGGGCCATTGCCCGCGTGGCCGGCGACCGCCTGGTGCCCGCCGCGCTGGAGTTGGGCGGCAAGTCGCCGCACGTGGTGTTTGCCGACGCCAACCGCACGCATGCCGTGGCCGCCGTGGTGGCGGGTATCTTCGGCTCGGCAGGCCAGTCCTGCGTGGCGGGCTCGCGCCTGTTCATCGAGCAGGGCATCTATGACGAGGTGCTGGAGCAGGTGGTGGCGCGCGCCAAAGGCCTGCGCCTGGCCTTGCCCGACGCCGAGGGCGTGGAGATGGGCCCGCTGGCCTCGTTCCACCACCGCGAGCGCGTGGCGGCCTTCGTGGAGCGTGCGCGCGCCGAGGGTGGCCACGTGCTGTGCGGCGGCGCGGCGCCCACGGGCACGGACTTCGACGACGGGGCCTTCTACCTGCCTACGGTGATCGACGGCCTGCCGGCCAGCGCCGCATCCTGCCAGGAAGAAGCCTTCGGCCCCGTGCTCGTGGCGCTGCCCTTCAAGGACGAGGCGGACCTCGTCGCCCAG
>CALAKR010000254.1 GCA_937923225.1 uncultured Aquabacterium sp.
GGGCAATGTCACCAAACAGGTTGGATGCCTCAAGCAGCTGGGCACGCGCATTGACGATCGTCAGAAGCCGAACCGGATTGGCGTCCCGCGGCTCGCGGAACAAGGCGGTGGGCGAAAAATACCAGCTGCCGGGCAGATCAGCCACGTCACGCGTGCTGGAGGGGCCCAGGATGGGCAGCACCAGGTAGGCCCCTTGCGGCACACCCCACACGGCCAGGGTCTGGCCGAAATCCTCATTGTGGCGGTCCAGGCCCATCGGGCGGGCGATGTCGATGAAGCCGGCCATCCCCAGCGTGGAGTTCAGGCTGACGCGCAGGACCTCCTGGGCGGCATCGCCCGGGCGGCCTTGCAGCACCAGGTTGATGGCGGACCAGACATCCTTGATGTTGTTGACGAAGTTGCTGATGCCGGTGCGCATCAGCTTGGGCGTGACGTTCACGTAGCCCGTGGCGACCGGCTTGAGCACGGCATTGTCAACCGCCTCATTGAAGCTGAACACCTTGCGGTTGAAAGGCTCCAGCGGATCCTTGTTCTGCGCTGTGGCACAGCCTTGCAGCGCTGCCACGCTCAGCACCAAAGCCGACAAGGCGCAAGCCCGGGCCACCGTACTCATCTGGTTCATTTTTTCTCCCCCGGGGCATCGGAAGAAGCACCATCAGCCGCCTTGCTGTACAGGAACTGGCTGATCAGGTTCTCCAGCACGATGGCCGACTGTGTTTGTTTGATGGCATCTCCCTGGGCGAGGTGGAGTTCGTCATAGCCCGGCTCCAGGCCAATGTACTGCTCGCCGAGCAGGCCGGCCGTCAGGATCTTCGCTGAGGTGTCTTTCGGAAACTCCACCCCCTTGTTGAGGGTGATGTCCACCTGAGCCTGGAAGGTCTTGGGGTCGAACGAGATGGATTTCACACGGCCGACCACCACACCGGCGCTCTTGACCGCGGCCTGGGGCTTGAGCCCCCCGATGTTGTCGAAGCGGGCCGTGACGGTGACACCGCTGTCAAAGGACAGGGTCAGCAGGTTGCCCGCCTTGAGGGCCAGAAACAGGATGGCCGCTGCACCCAGCAGCACGAAGAAACCCACCCAGACATCCACTTTTGAACGCGGCATTCGAAACCTCCAGACGCGGATGTATCGCTCAGAGCGAGAACATCATCGCGGTCAACACAAAATCAAGGCCCAGCACGGCCAGCGACGCCATCACCACGGTGCGGGTGGTGGCACGCGATACGCCCTCGGGGGTGGGCTGGCACTCGTAGCCCTGCAGCAGCGCGATGAAGGTGACGGCGATCCCGAACACCACGCTCTTGAGCAAGCCATTGCCGACGTCCTTCCAGACATCGACGCCGTTCTGCATCTGCGACCAGAATGCGCCCGCATCGACACCGATCATCACGACGCCCACGAGGTAGCCACCCAGGATGCCCACGGCCGAGAACACCGCCGCCAGCAGCGGCATGGCGATCACGCCGCCCCAGAAACGGGGGGCCAGCACGCGGCGCACCGGGTCCACCGCCATCATCTCCATGGCCGCCAGTTGCTCGCCTGCCTTCATCAGCCCGATGCCGGCCGTGAGCGAGGTACCGGCACGGCCAGCGAACAGCAGCGCAGCCACCACCGGGCCCAGCTCACGCACCAGTGACAGGGCCACCATCAGGCCCAGCGCCTCGCTGGAGCCGTAGCGCTGCAGGATGTAGTAACCCTGCAGACCCAGCACAAAGCCCACGAACAGGCCGGACACTGTGATGATGGCCAGCGAATGGTTGCCCAGGAAGTGGATCTGGTCGGCCAGCAGGCGCGCGCGGCGCAGTGTGGGGCCCAGCAGCGAAATCAGGCGCAGCAGCAGGCGCGTGGCAAAGCCGAGGTCGCCCAGCTTGGCGCGCACCGCATAACCCAACTCGGCCGGACGCAGGTAGTTCAGCATTCAACGCACTCCGAAATCCACGCCGGCGTCGACGGCCGGTTGGTGGAACTGCACGGGGCCGTCCGGGCGCGCATGCACGAACTGGCGCACCAGCGGATCCTCGCTGTTGCGCAATTCGACCGGCGAGCCCTGCGCCACGATGCGGCCATTGGCCAGCAGCACCACGTGGTCGGCGATCAGGAAGGTCTCGTCCACATCGTGCGAGACCAGGATCGAGGTCAGGCCCATGGTGTCGTTCAGATCACGGATCAGCCGTGCGGCGATGCCCATGGAGATCGGATCCAGGCCCGCGAAAGGCTCGTCATACAGCACAAGCTCCGGATCGAGCGCGATGGCACGTGCCAGGGCCACACGACGCGCCATGCCGCCGGACACCTCGCTGGGCATCAGATCGCGCGAGCCGCGCAGGCCCACGGCATTGAGCTTCATGAGCACCAGGTCACGGATGATGGCCTCGGGCAGCTGGGTGTGCTCGCGCAGCGGGAAGGCCACGTTCTCGAACACGGTGAGATCGGTGAACAAGGCCCCCTGCTGGAACAGCATGCCCATGCGACGGCGCATGGCCATCGTGCCCTCGGGCGACAGGTTCGCCACGTTCTGGCCATCGAACAGCACCTCGCCGCTCAAGGCGAGCAGCTGGCGCGTGATCAGGCGCAGCACCGTGGTCTTGCCACCACCGGACACACCCATCAGCGCGACCACGGCCCCACGGGGCACCACCAGGTCGATGTCCCGCAGGATGACCCGGTCGCCGTAGCCGCAGGTCACCGAACGCAGTTCGATGAAGGACTCGGGCTGGCGTGACGGCAGGACGGTGTCAGGCAGCTGGAATTGGGGTGGGGGCATGGCAAAGAAAAAGGGCTGGTGCCTCATCGACACCAGCCCGTCATCATATTGGAATCAGCGCTTGTCCGCTTTCTTTACGATGGATGCCTACAACATCACACTAAAGGGGGGAATTGACGCGATCTCCCAATTTCATACTCAACGCGGCAACGTGGACGAACCCATCAGGAATTCGTCGATCGAGCGCGCGGCCTGGCGGCCTTCGCGGATGGCCCAGACCACCAGCGACTGGCCACGGCGCATGTCGCCGGCGGCGAACACCTTGTCGACGTTGGTCGTGTAGCCGCCGATGAAATCGGTGCTGGCCTTGGCATTGCCGCGGTTGTCCTTGTCGACGCCGAAGCCGCTCAGGATGGTCTCCACCGGGTTGGTGAAGCCCATGGCCAGCAGCACCAGATCAGCCTTGAGCGTCTGCTCGGAGCCGGCGACCTCTTCGAACTTGCCGTTCTTGAATTCGACGCGCACCGTCTTGACGGCCGTGACCTTGCCGCCTTCGCCGATGAATTCCTTCGTGGCGATGGCGAACTCGCGCTCGCAGCCCTCTTCGTGGCTGGACGAGGTGCGCAGCTTGTACGGCCAGTAGGGCCAGGTCAGCTCGCGGTTTTCCTGCTGAGGAGGCATGGGCATCAGCTCGAACTGGATCACGCTCTTGGCGCCGTGGCGGTTGGAGGTGCCCACGCAGTCGGAGCCGGTGTCGCCGCCGCCGATCACGATCACGTTCTTGCCCGTGGCCATGATCTGGTCCTTGACCATGCCGCCGGCGTTGACCTTGTTCTGCTGGGGCAGGAACTCCATCGCGAAATGGATGCCGGCCAGCTCGCGGCCGGGCACGGGCAGGTCACGCGACTGCTCGGCGCCGCCGGTCAGCAGCACGGCGTCGAAATCAGCCTTGAGCTGCTCGGGGCTCACGGTGCTGGTCGCCCAGTTGGTGACCTTGCTGGCCGCACCCGTCTTGGGCAGCTCGCCGACCATGGTGTTGGTCTTGAAGACCACGCCTTCGGCTTCCATCTGCTTGACGCGCAGGTCGATGTGCGACTTCTCCATCTTGAAGTCGGGGATGCCGTAGCGCAGCAGGCCGCCCACGGTGTCGTTCTTTTCGAAGACGGTGACGTCATGGCCGGCGCGGGCCAGCTGCTGGGCCGCGGC
>CALAKR010000255.1 GCA_937923225.1 uncultured Aquabacterium sp.
TGGCCTTGCGCGATGAGGACATCGTCGGCCGCCGCGACAACGGGGGCGGCAGCACCGCGCCGGGGGCCACGATCACCAATGCGTATTCGCAGATGATCGGCGCCATCGGCGTGCAGGTGCAAGGTGCCAAGACCTCGGCCGAGATCTCGGCCACCCTGGCCTCGAACGCCCAGGAAATCCTGACCAACAAAACGGGCGTCAACCTCGATGAGGAAGCTGCCCGCCTGATCCAGTTCCAGCAGAGCTACCAGGCCGCCGCGAAGATCCTGCAAATCGCGCAGACCATCTTCGACACCCTGCTTGAAACCGCCCGCTGAGGAGTCTCACGATGCGCATCAGTACTGCCTACAGCTTCGACTCGGCGATTGCCAACCTGCAAAAGCGCCAGAACGACCTGACCGAATCGCAGATGCAGTTGACCACCGGCAAGCGCGTCAACAACGCCAGCGACGACCCCGTGGCCGCTGCACGCGCCGAGCGCGCGCTGGCTACCATGTCGCGCAGCGATGCCAACCAGCGTGGCCTGGAAGCCAGCCGCAACACCATGACGCTGGCCTCCGGCGTGCTGCGCGATTCAGTCGAGCTGCTGCAGCAGGCACGCGAATCGCTGGTGGCCGCGGGCAACGGCAGCTACTCCGACGCCGAGCGCCAAAGCCTGGCCGTGCGTCTCAAGGAGATCCGCAACCAGCTACTGTCGGTGGCCAACCGCTCCGACGGCAGCGGCGGCTTCGTGTTCGGCGGCCAGGGCTCGTCCAGCCCCCCCTTCATCGACGCGCCCGGCGGCGTGCAGTTCGTGGGCCAGGGCGGCCAGGCCCAGGGCTCGTCCAGCGAGAACGTGAACCTCACGGTCGATGGTGACCTGGTCTGGCTCAAGGCCAAAACGGGCAACGGCGTCTTCACCACCGAAGCGGCCACCACCAATACGGGCTCGTCCTGGATCAGCCCCGGCACCGTCAGCACCCCCAACGATGTGCCCTACCCCGCCGCCACCGGCGTCACGCCGCCCACCTACACCATCCAGTTCGACGTGACCGGTGGTGTGACCACCTATTCCGTGCTGGAAGACGGCAACCCGCTGGCCGGCGGCCTGCCCTACACCAGTGGTGCCGGCATCGAGATCCCGGGCCGCGGCATGACCGTCAACGTGGCGGGCACCCCAGCCACTGGCGACACGTTCACCATCGGCCAGTCCAGCAACTCGCTGAGCGTGTTCGACACGCTCGACACCGTCATCGCCCAGCTCAACACCACCAGCCTGAACAACGGCCAGATCCAGCAATCGGTCAACAACGGCCTGAGCAACCTGGACAGCGTGCTGGGCAACATGATGTCGGCCGAATCGGCCGCGGGCGAGACCCTCAACCGCCTGGACGGCATCGAGGGCCGGATCGCCACCCTCAAGCTCACCGCACAGACGGATCGATCCAGCGCGGAAGATCTCGACATGGTGGAGGCGATTTCAGCGTTCCAGAGCAAGCAAACCGGCTACGATGCAGCCTTGAAGAGCTATTCGATGGTGCAGAAGCTCTCGCTGTTCCAATATGTGAACGGCTGACCCACACCGCAGCCCACGCCGCCCCGCTCATGAGTGAACATCCGATCCTCGGACAGATTGCCCTGGCCTACAGCCCGGTGATCGACCGCAACCGCGCCGTCATCGCCACCCGGCTGACGGTGTTTCCGCTTCAGCAAGGTAGCCAGCTCGATGCCGGCGCCCTGCTGGAAGCGATCGCGGAGGTCTGGCCCACGGGCGGTGCGGGCCAGGTCTGGCTCAATGCCCTGAGCGAGAACCTGCTCGAAGGCCTGCTGCAGGCCCAGCCGGCCACGCATGTGTTCATCGAGATCCCTGCCTTCATGGCGGGCGACAGCGCCCACACCGCGGCCATCACCACGCTGCACGCCAACGGCAACACCCTGCTGCTCAAGGGGCGCCCCCTGCAGGAGCTACCCCGCGAAGTGCTGCCCTGTTTCAAGTACTCCATCGTGGATCTGTCCGATGACCGCCGGGTGGATGAAACCGTGGCCAGTTCGTCGGGCGTGGCACGCACCGTGAGCCATGTGCAGAACGGCGTCACCAATGTGTCCGACATGGAAGCTGCCTTTCGGCGCGGCGCCGCGGCCGTGCTCGGCTGGCCCATCGATGACGCCATCCAGACCGGTGCGCGCAAGGCCGAGCAGCCCTCGCTGCAGGCCATCGTGCTGCTGATCGACCAGGTGCACAAAGAGGCCGACATCGAGGACCTGGAAGGCACGCTCAAGCGCGATCCAGCCCTGGCCTACAAGCTGCTGCGCTACATCAACTCGCCGGCTTTCGGCTTGTCGGTCGAGATCTCGTCCTTCCGGCACGCCATCATGGTCCTGGGCTACCAGCGCCTCAAACGCTGGCTGGCCCTGCTGCTGGCCACCGCCAGCAAGGACCCGAACATGCGCCCGGTGATGTTCGCCGCCGTGCGCCGGGGCCTGCTGATGGAAGAAATCTCACGCGGCAGCAGCGACGAGATGCGCAGTGAACTGTTCATCTGCGGCGTGTTCTCGCTGCTCGATCGCATGTTCAACCAGCCCTTCTCGGAACTGCTCAAGACCATCCCGGTGCCCGAGCGCGTGTTCCAGGCGCTGGTCGACGGCACGGGCCCCTACGAGCCCTACTTCCGCATGATCAAGGCCATCGAGGGCACCACCCTCGACGAGATCCGCGAAGCCAGCGACGGCCTGATGATGGCCCAGCAGGACATCAACAACGCCCTGCTCAAGGCCATCGCCGCCGCTTCGCAACTCGACTGAACGGGGCGTTTGGAGCCGCCGGCCTGAGCTCAGGGTGTGCGCAGCCGCAACACCTTGCCGTTGCTGTCATCAGTCAGCAGATAGATCCAGCCATCCGGGCCTTGCACCACTGCACGGTAGCGCTCGCCCCGGTCGCCCAGCAGGGCCTCGCGTGAGGCCACCTTGTCGCCAGACAAGGTCAGGCGCCACAGCACCTGGCCGGCCAGCCCGCCGATGAAGGCGTTGCCCTTCCAGGGCGCAAAGCCCTCACCCGTATAGAACATCAGGCCCGAGGGCGCCGTGGAAGGCTTGGGCCACCAGCTCACCGGCTGCTCCATGCCCGCCTTGGCCGTGCCCTCACCGATCTTGCCGCACAGGCCGTAGGTGCACCCGTAGGTGATCACCGGCCAGCCGTAGTTGCGGCCGGCCAGGTCGATGTTGAGCTCATCGCCGCCTTGCGGGCCATGCTCGTTGGTCCACAGCACGCCGGTGTCCGGGTGGAGCGCCGCGCCCTGCACATTGCGGTGGCCCCAGCTCCAGATCTCTGGGGCGGCACCTGCCGTGCTCGCCAGCGGGTTGTCAGGCGGCACCGTGCCATCGGTGCGGATGCGCACCACCTTGCCCAGATGGTTGCTGGTGTCCTGCGCATCGGTAGAGCGGCTGCCCCGGTCACCCAGCGTGACGAACAGCGTGCCATCCCTGGCGAACACCAGCCGGCTGCCGAAGTGCAGCGCACTGTTCACCTTGGGCCGCTGCCGGAAGATCACCGTGCCATTGACCAGCGCAGTGCCACTGGGGCTGAGTTCGGCCCGCCACACCGAGGTGCCATTGGTGCCGCTCTCGGCCCCCGTGCCTGCTTCCGAAAAGCTTAAATACACGCGGCGGTTGGCCGCGAAGTTCGGATCCAGCACCACATCCAGCAAACCACCCTGGCCGCCCACGGCGATGTTGCTCGGCACGCCCGGCAAGGGCGCACTCACCGCACCAGCCGCCGTCACGATGCGCAACTGGCCACCGCGTTCGGTCACCAGCATGCGCCCATCTGGCATGAAGGCCAAGCCCCAGGGGGTGGCCAGGCCGCTGGCCACGGTGTCCACCGTGAACTTGACGGTGCTACTCCCAACGGGCGACTGGGCCGCCCCACCAGAGCCTCCGCAGGCCGACAAGGCCCAGCTCAGGCTCAGCAGCACAGCCGCTGCTTTCGGCGCACCCCATGCAGAGGCCCGTTTTCCACCATGCAAATGACCGTGTTTTCTGTTCAGCACGACACCCCTCACATCAAGGGATAACCCTTACATATTGCGCGTTGCAACGCTAAGCTTCAGACCATCGTGGATCTGTAAATTCGACAGAGCCTCCCCCCACGCAGCAGTTCCCTCTTTCTGACATGGACGACATCCGCCCCCTGTTCGGCGTGGCCATTCTGGCCCTGGTCCTGACAGGCAACTACTTCCTCACCGCCTGGCGCATGGGCATCCTGCGCGCCTTCGGCCGTCGGCACCACCTGAGTTGCCGA
>CALAKR010000256.1 GCA_937923225.1 uncultured Aquabacterium sp.
GAGGTGTAGAGCAGGAACAGCGGATGCTCGGCATCGACCCACTCGGGCTCGCAGGTGGTGGGCTGCGCGGCCATCACGTCGTGCAGCCAGACATCGCGGCCGGCATTGAAGGCCACGTTGCCGCCGGTGCGCTTGTAGACGATGACGCGGCGCACGCTGTCGCAGCCGCCCAGGCTGATGGCCTCGTCAACGATGGCCTTGAGCGGCAGGCTCTTGCCGCCGCGCTGTTGCTCGTCGGCGGTGATGATGAGCACGGCGCCGGCGTCCTCGACGCGATCGCGCAGGCTCTGGGCCGAGAAGCCGCCAAACACCACCGAGTGCGTGGCGCCGATGCGGGCGCAGGCCTGCATGGCGATCACCCCTTCGACCGACATGGGCAGGTAGATGACGACGCGGTCACCCTTTTGAACGCCCTGCGCCTTGAGCGCATTGGCCAGCTGGGACACCTTCTCAAGCAGTTGCTTGTAGGTGTGGCGGGTCACGGTGCCGTCATCGGCCTCGAAGATGATGGCGGTCTTGTCGCCCAGGCCATTGTCGACATGGCGGTCCAGGCAGTTGTACGACACGTTGAGCGTGCCGTCGGCGAACCAGCGGTAGAAGGGGGCGTTGCTTTCGTCGAGCACCTCAGTGAAGGGTTGCTTCCAGCTGACCAGATCGCGGGCCAGGTCAGCCCAGTAGCCTTCGTAGTCGGCCTGCGCCTTGGCGCACAGCGCGTCATAGGCGGCACGGCTGCCGACATGGGCGGTGCGGGCGAAATCCGCGGGAACGGGAACGGTGTTGGCGTGGTGAGGGGTGTCGTGCTGGATGGTGCCGGTTGTCATCTTGTAGTCACTCCGAAGCTGCTGCAGCGCTTGTGGCGCTCTGGTCAAAAGACCGGGGTTGCGCGTCATGCATGCAAGCCCCGTTCACCCGGAACTTTCCCGTAACTTTAGAATTTGCTGCTACGTAGTATCCCTGCACCAATCTGACACATGTCCAACCCACGCGCCAAACTCGGCCCCCTCCCCTCCATCATCTTCGCCAGCCGCTGGCTGCAACTCCCGCTCTACCTCGGACTGATCCTGGCGCAGGCTGTTTATGTGTACCACTTCTGGGTGGAGCTCGTCCACCTGATCGAAGCCGCGTTTGGCAACCAGGATGCGCTTCAGGCCATCATCACCGCCACAGGCCAGAAGGCATCGGAAGGCCCCAATTACCTCACCGAGACCACCATCATGCTCGTGGTGCTGGGCCTGATCGACGTGGTGATGATTTCCAATCTGCTGATCATGGTGATCGTGGGTGGCTATGAAACGTTCGTTTCACGCATGAATCTCGAAAGCCACCCTGATCAGCCAGAGTGGCTCAGCCACGTCAATGCTTCGGTCTTGAAAGTCAAGCTGGCCACGGCCATCATTGGCATCTCGTCGATCCATCTTCTGAAGACGTTCATCAATGCCGGCAACTACACTGACAAGGTGTTGATCGCACAGACATTGATCCACATTGCCTTCCTGCTGTCGGCCCTGGCCATCGCCGCAACCGACCGGCTGCTGCAGCCTGCACAGCCGCCATCTGCTCACTGATACGTCAAGCTCTGCATGAACAACGCCCCGAAACGCCGCTGGATGCCCGAGAGAGACCAGATCCTGGCCTCTCGCTGGCTGCGGCCGGTGCGCCCCTACTTGAGCGACGACAGCCTGTGGGATCTGAACCGCGGCAGCGTGGCCCGGGGTGTGGCGGTGGGCCTGTTCATCGGGCTGCTGCTGCCGGTGGCGCAGTTCCTGTTCGCAATTGCGGGCGCGGTGCTGCTGCGCGGCCATGTGCCGGTCAGTGCCGCGTGCACGCTGGTGACCAACCCCCTCACGGTCACCCCCATCTACTGGCTGGCTTTTCAGATCGGCGGCTATCTGCTGCCCGCGCGGACTGAAGCCCTCGACACGCTGCAAAGCGCCAGCACCTGGTTCTCACAAGCGGTGCAATGGGCCGGGGCCATGGGTGCCCCGCTGCTCACAGGCCTGGCCGTGATGGCCAGCGTCACCGCCGCGCTCGGCTATGTGATGGTGTGGCTGCTGTGGCCCCGACCAGCAGCGCCTGTCGTGCGGGATCGAGGGCGAGATTGAAACGGCTGTTTGCCCCTTGTCAAGCACCGGCAGGACACCATAACGGCCTGCGCCGTGCATAGTTGGCATCGGCACCTGAAAACCCCGCATCGCCCCTGACGCGCAGGTCAGCCTCTTCACGGACAATGGCGCCACAAGGCTCCATTACGTACCTGGAGCCATCGGACCACCAGCTGTAACGATGGACAAGGCAGTCACGCCATCCGCCTCCCGCCCCAACCAACGCCGCCATGTGGTGCGTGGTCTGCTGGCGCATGCCCTGGCGCATCACGGCGTGGTCTGGCTGCTGCGGGCCGCCGCGGCAAGCCAGCACCTCCTGGCCTGGGAAGGCTTGCTGGGCGTGATCGCGCTCACCGTGGCGCTGGGCGCCATGCTGCCCATCATGGCCCGGCGGGGCTTTCCTCTGCATCGTTTTGACCCGGCGCTGTTCGGGCCGCTCAGCTTGATCAGCATCGCCTTGCTGGCCGGCGTGACCGCACTGGCGCGCGAGCAGGATCGCCTGTGGCTGGCGGTGTGCGTGCTGCCTGCCGCCTTGATGGCCTGCACGCACCTCAGAGGCCGTGGCTTGCGTCTTGGCGGCCTGATCGCCTCGGCCACAGTGGGTGGCCTGCTGCTGGCGTGGGGGCTGCACCGGCCCATGGGCATCCCGCTGCTGATGGCCCTGGCCGCGCTGATGCTGGCCTGCCTGCTGCCCGCCTGGGCCACCGGGCGCCTGCGCTTGCTGCGCTGGCGCTCCGCCGTGCAATGGCTGCTGTCGGGGGATTCGACGCAGCGCGTCTTCATCCTGCGCTTCCTGATCGCGTGCGTGTGTGCCATGTCGGGCATTGCGGCGCTGGAGTACGGCGCCTCCCTGGGCCTGATCGATGCCGTGGCCGCACGCTGGATGACCTGGCTGGCCACGGCCACCGTGGTCGGCTTCTACCTGATGACGCGCTCGGGCCTGAACATGAACATGCGCGACCGCACCATGACCGAGCCCAAGCTGCTGGTGTGCGTGGTATTTCTGGCCTTTGGCTACTACCTGGGCGGCATCGGCCGGGGGCTGGCACTCACGCTGCTGGTCACGCTGGAGATGTTCGGCATGTTCGTGATCACGCCCTCGCAGGTGGCGCGCATCAGCGCTTTTGCAGCCGTGGCGTTCTCCGTGTCGATGCTGGCCGTGGCCCGCACGGAGACGGACCCGGGGCAGCTCAAGCTGCAGGTAGTGACCTTCGGCGTGATGATGGTGGTACTGACCGTGATGTCCTGGCTGGCGCACCAATTGGGCCAACTGCGCAACTCGCTCGTGCGCCGCAAGAACGACCTGGCCGAAGCGCTGGAGCGTATCCAGGTGCTGGCCACGCGCGACGAGCTGACCGGCCTGGTCAACCGCCGCCGCATGACCGAACTGCTCCACGAGCAGATCAAGCGGGGCGCTCGCTCCGGATCACCCGCCTGCATCGCCCTGATCGACCTGGACCACTTCAAGGCCATCAACGACACCCACGGGCACGGCGTGGGCGACGAGGTACTGCGCAACGTGGCGCAGGCGCTCAAGGCCGGCCTGCGCGACACCGATGTCGTGGCCCGCTGGGGCGGCGAGGAGTTCCTGATCCTGCTCAACGACAGCGACATGGAGGCCGCCGCCCTGGGGATCGAACGCGCACGGCTGGAGATGGGCCGCACCACCATGTCGGCCAGCGTGCCCCGCCTGCGCGTGACCTTCTCCTGCGGGCTGGCTGCCTGCGACGATGGCCTGGCGCTGGAAAAGCTGGTGGACCTGGCCGACCAGCGCCTGTACGCCGCCAAGGCCCAGGGCCGCAACCGCACCTGCACCACCCTGGCCCCCATGGTGAACATGGCAGGGCTGAGCCCACAGAACCCCGCCACGGTGCGCGACACCGCCACCTTGCTGCCTGACTGATTTTTCGGGATGTGCCAGCCGGGCGCCGCCCCCGCTGAACCAGAGGCGACACACGGAACCCGAGCCCCCATGGCCAAACCATGCGCGGTAAAATGCCCGCCGTCACCCGACCACCCTGCCCC
>CALAKR010000257.1 GCA_937923225.1 uncultured Aquabacterium sp.
CACTCGCGATCGACAGGGCCTGGTCAAGAGCAAGGCCAACTGGCGTGCCCTGGTGACCACCTATACCGCCGAACCCACAACTCAAACCAGCGAAGAGCAACTGCGGATGAACCCGATCGGGACCTATGTGCGCGACTTCTCCTGGTCTAAGCAACTCTGAAGGACCGACCATGAACCGTTATCTTTGCGCTTTGCTCGCCGCCGCACTGCCTGCGTTCGTTCAGGCCGCGCCCGGCACCAGTCAGGCCGACCTGTACTTCTCGGACGCCAACCCCACCTTGACCCCGCAGGAAAAGGCCGCCCTGGCCATTTCCCAGCGTTGGCAGCAGGCCAGTGCCACCGGCATCAAGCCGGTCGACGGTGGGGATGGCACTGCCCGCTTCATCTTCGGTGCCCAGCAGCCGAGCATCGTCTGCGCCGTGTTGCAGGTGTGCGACATCGCCCTGCAGGCCGGTGAGCAGGTCAACTCGATCAACCTGGGCGACACCGCCCGCTGGACGGTCGAGCCGGCCATCACCGGTGTTGGCCCGAGCGAAGTGCAGCACCTGATCATCAAGCCCATGGACGTGGGGCTGGAAACGTCGCTGGTGGTTACCACCAACCGCCGCACCTACCACTTCAAACTCCGCTCGCACCGCACCCAGTACATGCCGCAGGTGGCCTTCACCTATCCGGAAGAGGCGCTGGCGAAGTGGAACATGATCAAGCAGCGCGAAACCACCGAGCGCAAGCGCGCGACCATCCCCGAAACCGGCGAATACTTGGGTAACCTGAGCTTCGACTACACCGTCGAGGGCGACACTGCCTGGAAACCCGTGCGGGTCTACAACGATGGCAGCAAGACGATCATCCAGATGCCGCAGACCGTGGCTCAGACCGAGGCCCCGTCGCTGATGGTGGTGCGCAAGGACGGCGGCTGGTTCCGGGATGACGAAACCGTGATGGTCAACTACCGCGTTCAGGGCGATCGCTACATCGTCGACACTGTTTTTGACAAGGCCATCCTGATTGCCGGCGTGGGCAAGTCCCAGGACCGCGTCACCATCCAGCGGGGTAAATGAGCATGCGCGTTTGTCTAGCACTGTTCGCCACCTTGTGGCTGGCCGCCTGCGCCAACGGGCCTTATGGCAACTTCGCCGAGCGCACATCGCCTGCGGTCAACCAGCAGCTGGCGCAGGCCACCGTTCGCCAGTTGGCGGTGGTGCACCCGCCGGCCAGCACCCGCTTGCGTTTTGCCCAGGAAACCCGTGATGGTTTTGGCACTGCCCTGTTGAGCACCCTGCGGGCGTCCGGCTATTCCGTGCAGGAGTTCGACCCCAAGGCCCAGCCAGCGCCTGCCGCGCGCGGCGTGGTACCTGCGCTGCCGCTGAACTACGTGGTCGACACCCCCAAGGACACCCAGCTGCTGCGGGTGATTCTGCGGGTCGGCCCAGAAACCCTGAGCCGTGCCTATGGCGTGCAGAACGATCGCCTGCTGGCCGCTGGCGCCTGGGTTCGCAAGGAGTGACATGGGATGAGTAAAGCTAACGATGCCATGTCCCCGGACGCCTCCCCCGGCAAGTTGAACCGCAGCAGCGGTGTGCGGCGTGTGAACAACTGGCCGATGTACATCATCGGCGGTGCCGCTGCCATTTTCCTGTTGATCATGATTCTTGTGGCAGCAGATCGGGCGGACAAGCAACACGACCCCGAGGACAAGAAGGCGGAGAAGACCGGTAACAGTAGTCTGTTCGCCAATCAGATCAGCGGAATGGATTCGGACGGGATCATCCCCAGCAAGGCCGAGCCACCAGCGGTACCTTCACTGAGCAATACACCTGTGCAAGAGGCGCCTGAGCGGCTTCAGGTTGTGCGTCCGGACAACCTCGATGCACCGCCCCTGCCCCCGCGTGGCGGGCAGCCGAGTGCCGACGCTGAGGAAGTGGAGCGCATTCGGCGCATGAAGGCGCAGCAGTTCCAGGAAGCAGTGATGGCCAAGAGTACGGTACGGGTCGACGCGTCTCGCAGCCCAGGCTCTTCAAATGCCCCCCAGGACCCGCAGGATGCATTGGCGCGTATCGCAGCTGCACAGCAGCGGCTGACAGAACAGTCGCGCAGCGACCCGAACGCAGCGTTCAAAGCACGTTTGGCTGAGATACGTCAGATGCGTAATGAAAACAGCGGAATTGGAGGCCAGGACGACTCACCCTTCCTCGTTAAATCCGAGAAAAGCTCAGGGAAAAGCCTGAGCCAATTCAACGCCCAAGGTGGTGAAGATCGCTGGGAACTGGATACCAAACTCGAGGCCCCACGCACTCCTTATACGCTGCGCGCCGGGTTTGTCGTGCCAGCGGTCCTGATTTCTGGCATCAATTCGGATCTACCTGGCCAGATTACGGGCCAAGTCACGCAGAGTGTCTATGACACCCCCACCGGCAAGTATCTGCTGATCCCGCAAGGCTCGCGGTTGGTCGGTTCGTATTCTAGCGATGTGGCCTACGGACAGGCCCGTGTGCTGGTTGCCTGGCAGCGTATTGTCTTTCCAGATGGCAAGGCGATGGATATCGGTGCAATGCCAAGCGCCGACGGCCTAGGGTATGCCGGCATGTCGGACAAAGTGAACAATCATTATGTCCGTGTATTCGGCTCGGCATTCCTGATGTCTGGCGTTGTGGCAGGTATCAGCCTTAGCCAGGACCGCAATACCAACAGTGGTTTTGGTGGCGGCAATCAGCAACAGACCGCCAGCAGTGCGATGAGTGAGGCGCTTGGGCAGCAACTGGGTCAGGTGACCGCCCAGATGATTGCCAAGAACCTGAACATTGCGCCAACACTGGAGATTCGTCCCGGGTTCCGTTTCAACGTGATGGTGACCAAGGACATGGTGTTCTCCAAGCCTTATCAAGCGTTCGACTACTGATGAACCCAGGAGGAAAGATGAGGACTCTACATTATCTAAAGCCCGTGGCAGGCGTCATGGTTGGTCTAGGCCTTGCCATGCGGGCGGTCGCGGGTATCCCCGTGATTGATGGCTCAAACGCTATGTTGAACGAAATCACGTCCGGATCAACTTACGCGCAGATGCTTCAGCAGATTGATGAGTACAAGACGCAAGTTAAGCAATACACCACGCAGCTCGATCAATATCGAAACATGGTGCAGAACACTGCCAAGCCCATCGGCGAAGTGTGGGGGCAGGTTC
>CALAKR010000258.1 GCA_937923225.1 uncultured Aquabacterium sp.
ACGGCCTCGCACGTGTCCTTGCAGTGCGCGCGCCTGCTCGATGAACTCAAGTGGAGCGCCGGCATCACGCGCCGTGTCTACCAGGAGCTCACGCGCCTGCCCGGCCGCTTCCCCGACATCGAGGAAGTGGCGCAGACCCTGTGCATGACCTCGCGCACGCTGCGCCGCCGGCTGGAGGCCGAAGGCGCTTCGTACACCGAGCTGCTGACGGCCGTTCGCAAGACCCTGGCCATCGACTACCTCACCAGCACCCTGATGAGCGCGGAGGACATCGCCGAGGCCCTGGGCTTCAGCGATGTGGTGAGTTTTCGCCATGCCTTCAAGCGCTGGACAGGCCGCACGCCCAAGGAATACCGCAAGGCCAGCGACGGCGGCCTGGGCAATGCACAGCCCGCCAGGGTTTCCGCACTGCAGCAATAGCTGTCCCCGCCGATCCGCTTATTTGTCCCTTTCGGACATTCACGCGCCTCTTCGCTGAACGCACAGTTCCGGTGCCGCATCTGACGCCCCCGCTGGTCAGGTGCCGTGCCTCAGAAGTGTTGTTCTCCCAATCATCGAAGAGGATCTATGAAAACCACTGTCTCCCGCATCAAGGGCTTGTCCATCGCCGCGGCGATGGCCCTGTCCGCCCTGGCCCCATCGGCCTTCTCGCAGGCCACGGCACCGACCTCTGCGTCTCTCAATGCCACGTCCGGGCCGCTGAGCGTGTCCACGTCTTCGGTGTTCCTGCCGGTCGGCTTTGGCGGCGGCACCATCTACTACCCGACCGTCGCGGGCAAGTACGGCGTCATCGCGATCAGCCCGGGCTTCACCGCCACTCAGAGCAGCATCGCCTGGCTGGGCCGGCGCATCGCCACGCACGGCTTCGTGGTGATCACGCTGAACACCAATACCACGCTGGACCAGCCCGACAGCCGCGCCACGCAGCTGATGGCCGCGCTGCGCTACGTGCTCAACTCGTCCGGCAGCACGGTGCGCGCGCGCATCGATTCGACACGCCTGGCCGTGGCGGGGCACTCGATGGGCGGTGGCGGCTCGTTGATCGCCGCGCGTGACAACCCCACGCTCAAGGCCTCGTACCCGATGACGCCGTGGAACATCTCGAGTAACTTCTCGACGGTGCGCGTGCCCACCATGATCATCGGGGCCGACGGTGACACGATCGCGCCGGTGGCCTCGCACGCACGGCCCTTCTACGCCAGCCTGCCGTCCAGCACCTTCAAGGCCTACGGTGAGCTCAATGGCGCCACGCACTTCGCACCCAACACCACCAACACGCCGATTGGGCGCTATGCGGTGACCTGGATGAAGCGCTTCGTCGATGGTGATACGCGCTACTCACCCTTCCTGTGCGGTGCGCAGCACACCAGCTACGCCACCGGCCTGGTCTTCGATCGCTACAACCAGAACTGTCCTTACTGACGACAAGGGAGTCGCCTGCCATGATCATCTCGTCCACAAGGAAGGGCCGCCGCGCATGGTGGCTGGGTGGCGCGATGGCCGCCGGGGCCATGCTGGCCTGGGGCGTGTTCGCGCTGGCTGATCATGGGGGGGACTCCGCCAACGGGCGACACCCCGCCTCGCCCTCGCTCCACGGGGCGGGGTGGGGGCCCGTCGCTGCTCAGGGGGATGCCGCGCCCGTCGGTGGCGCGGCTTCTGCGGCACAGGCCTTGCCCACGCCCATGCCGATCACAGGGGCCATCGGGCCGGTAGGCACCTGGCACGTGCAGCCTTTCCGTGTCGATGCCAAAGGCGATCTGGTGCTGGATGGCAGCACCTTGCGAACGCTGGAGCAGGTTCATGCCTTCCATGACGCCGACGGTGCTGACGACGCCACCACGAACCTGCCTGAGCAGGCGCGGCGTCAGGCGGCCGATCTGGCGCGCCAGTACGCACGCTATGAATCGGCCTTGCGCCAGGCCGTGAACCCCTCGCAGGCCCCGGGCTCGGTCGATGAAATGTCCGCGCAGTTCAAGGCCATGCAGGCACTGCGACAGGATCAGTTCGGTGAAAGTGTGGCGCAGCGCCTGTTCAGCGATCAGGAGGCCATCACGGCCCGGCTGATCCAGTTGATGCAGGAGGATGCGGAGCCTCAAGCCTCGCTGGAGGAAAAGGCGGCACGGGCGCAGGCCAGGTTGTCTGTGGAACGCACGGCTGCAGGCTCCTGAGCGCGTTGCACCATGGCGCGAGGCCACTCATCATCCATGTGAATGCATCGTCGTGAGGTGATGCCCCATAAATAACAACATGTCCCGAAGGGGCTGCCAATGCCCCGTGGGCTTTGGCCCTAAAGTGCAAGCTCTGCCGAGGCTTGCAGTGCAGTGCTGTCCGGGCTCATCCCCACCTGGATCGCGCAGGCCGACCGGTCGTTCACGACAACACCAACGGATCGGAACACGCATGCACGAGCCCACAGACCTCCTGCCCGAGGGTCTGGTGCCGGGAGATCTGTCGATCTCTCGCCGAGACCTGCTGATCGCCGGCGCCGCCTCGGTGGCCGCCACCACAGCCTCTGCCGCCGATGCCAGCGGCGCAGCCACCCGGCCCGGCAAGGCCTCCACCAAGGACGCGGTCTCATCGATGATGACGGTGAACTTGCGCGTGAACGGCCAGCCGCGCGAACTCAAGCTGGACACACGCACCACCTTGCTGGACACGCTGCGCGAGCACCTGCACCTTACCGGCACCAAGAAAGGCTGCGACCACGGCCAGTGCGGCGCCTGCACGGTGATCGTCGATGGCCGACGCATGAACTCATGCCTGTCGCTGGCAGTGATGCACGAGGGCGCCGAGGTCACCACCATCGAAGGGCTGGGCACGCCCGATCGCCTGCACCCCATGCAGGCCGCCTTCGTCAAGCACGATGGCTACCAGTGCGGCTACTGCACGCCGGGCCAGGTGTGCTCGGCCGTGGCCGTGCTCGACGAGATCCAGCGCGGCGTGCCCAGCCATGTCACTGGCGACCTCAACGTGAAGCCGCTGCTCTCACCGCTGGAGTTGCGCGAGCGCATGAGCGGCAACATCTGCCGCTGCGGCGCCTATTCCAACATCGTCGATGCGATCACCGAGGTCGCCGGGAGGCCCGCATGAAGCCCTTCAGCTACGAACGCGCCCGCACCCCGGCAGAGGCTGCCGCAGCAGTGGTGCGCCAGCCCGATGCCAAGTTCATCGCCGGCGGCACCAACCTGCTCGACCTGATGAAACTGCAGATCGAGACACCGGCCCACCTCATCGATGTGAATCTGTTGGGCCTGGACAGGATCGAACCCACGCCCGAAGGTGGCCTGCGCATCGGTGCGCTGGTGCGCAATACCGACCTGGCGGCCGACCCGCGCGTGCGAAAGGACTACGCCGTGCTGTCGCGCGCCCTGCTGGCTGGCGCCTCGGGCCAGTTGCGCAACCGTGCGACCACGGCCGGCAACCTGCTGCAGCGCACGCGCTGCCCTTACTTCTACGACACGCACCAGCCCTGCAACAAGCGCCAGCCCGGCAGCGGCTGCGGCGCCATGCAGGGCGTGAGCCGCCAGCACGCGGTGATCGGCATCAGCAAGGCCTGCATCGCCACACACCCCAGTGACATGGCCGTGGCCATGCGCCTGCTCGATGCCACTGTCGAGACGGTGCGCTCTGATGGGCAGGCACGCCGTATCCCCATCGCCGACTTCCATCGGCTGCCGGGCGACACCCCCCATCTGGAGACAGCCCTGACGCCTGGCGAGCTGATCACCGCCGTGACCTTGCCCAAGCCGCTGGGTGGCGTGCACGTGTACCAGAAGGTGCGTGACCGCGCGTCCTATGCCTTCGCGCTGGTCTCCGTGGCTGCCGTGGTGCAGCGCGACGGCAGCGGCCGCGTGGCCGTGGGCGGCATCGCGCACAAGCCCTGGCGCGTGGAAGCCGCCGAGGCCGTGTTGCCGCAAGGTGCCAAACCCGTGGCTGACCAGCTGCTGGCCGGCGCACAGCCCACGCACGACAACGCCTTCAAGCTGCCCCTGGTCGAACGCACGCTGGGCGCGGTGCTCCAACAAGCGAAGGGCTGAGCCATGAAGTTCGACACCCCCGCCACCACCAATCCCATCGATCAACTCAAGGTCATCGGCCAGGCGCTCAGCCGCATCGACGGACCGCTCAAGACCACGGGCAGGGCGCCCTATGCCTATGAGCGGCACGACCAGGTGCCTGATCCGGCCTACGGTTATGTCGTGGGCGCCGGCATCGCCAAGGGACGCATCGCGTCGATGGACCTGAGCGCGGCCGAAGCTGCGCCTGGCGTGATCCACATCGTCACTGCACGCAACGCAGGCCGCCTGGGCAAGGGCAAGATGAACACCGCCAAGCTGCTGGGTGGCCCCGAGATCCAGCACTACCACCAGGCTGTGGCCCTGGTGGTGGCCGAGACCTTCGAGCAGGCCCGCGCGGCGGCGCAACTGCTGCGCATCGATTACGTCGAAGCCAAAGGAGCCTACGACCTGGCCGAAGCCAAGGGCAGCGCCCAGAAACCCAAGAGCGACGATCCCGACACGGCGGCGGGCGATTTCGAGGGCGCCTACGCCAAGGCACCGGTTCAGCTGGACGCCACCTACACGACGCCGGACCAGTCGCACGCGATGATGGAGCCGCACGCCACCACGGCGGTGTGGGAGGGCGACAAGCTCACCGTGTGGACCGCCAACCAGATGATCGCCTGGGGCGTAGCCGACCTGGCCAAGACGCTGGGCATCCCCAAAGAGAAAGTGCGCCTGGTTTCGCCCTTCATCGGTGGGGGCTTTGGCGGCAAGCTCTTCCTGCGTGCCGACGTGCTGCTGGCGGCTCTCGGGGCACGCGCGGCCAAGCGTGCCGTGAAAGTGGCGCTGCAGCGCCCGCTGATGTTCAACAACACCACGCACAGGCCGGCCACCATCCAGCGCATCCGCATCGGCGCCGGCCGTGACGGACGCATCACGGCGATCGCGCACGAGAGCTGGTCGGGCGATCTGCCCGGTGGCCAGCCCGAGACGGCCGTCAACCAGACGCGCCTGCTCTATGCCGGTGCAAACCGCATGACCGCGATGCGCCTGGCCACGCTGGATCTGCCCGAAGGCAACGCCATGCGCGCCCCCGGCGAAGCGCCCGGCATGATGGCGCTGGAAGTGGCGATCGACGAGATGGCCGAGCAACTGGGCCTGGATCCGATCGAATTCCGCGTGCTCAACGACACGCAGGTCGATCCGGAAAAGCCCTCCAGGCCCTTTTCCCAACGGCGTCTTGCCGAGTGTCTGCGCCTGGGCGCCGAACGTTTCGGCTGGCAGCAGCGCGCGGCTCAGCCCGGCCAGCGCCGCGAAGGCCGCTGGCTGATCGGCCTGGGCGCGGCTGCCGCCTTTCGCAATAACCTGGTGATGAAGTCCGGCGCGCGCGTCAGGCTGGACAAGCAGGGCCTGGTCACCGTGGAAACCGACATGACCGACATCGGCACCGGCAGCTACACCATCATCGCTCAGACGGCGGCCGAGATGATGGGCGTCACCATCGACAAGGTCATCGTGCGGCTGGGCGATTCACGCTCGCCCGTGTCGGCCGGTTCGGGCGGGCAGTGGGGTGGCAACAGCTCGACCGCCGGGGTGTACGCGGCCTGCGTGAAGCTGCGCGAAGCCGTGGCGCGCAAACTGGGTGTGGACCCGGCCACAGCGGAGTTCGCCGATGGCGAGGTGCGTGCAGGTGATCGCCGCATGACGCTGGCGCAGGCCGCGGGCGATGCAGGCCTGTCGGCCGAGGACACGATGGAATACGGCGATCTGGACAAGAAGTTCCAGCAGTCCACCTTCGGCGGGCATTTCGTGGAGGTGGCCGTGGATGCCTTCACCGGCGAGATCCGCGTGCGCCGGATGCTGGCCGTGTGCGCGGCTGGGCGCATCCTCAACCCCAAGTCGGCCCGCAGCCAGGTGATCGGCGCGATGACCATGGGCGTGGGCGCGGCGCTGATGGAGGAACTGGCCGTCGACAAGCGCAAGGGCTTCTTCGTGAACCACGATCTGGCCGGCTATGAGGTGCCTGTGCACGCGGACATCCCCCACCAGGAGGTGATCTTCCTGGACGAGACCGATCCCTACTCATCGCCGATGAAGGCCAAGGGCGTGGGCGAGCTCGGCATCTGCGGCGTGGGGGCGGCAGTGGCCAATGCCATCTACAACGCGACGGGTGTGCGTGTGCGCGAGTACCCGATCACGCTGGACAAGCTGCTGGCCAGGCTGCCGCCAGTGGCCTGAGGGGCGCGACTGCCAGGCGTGTCAAGGCCTGGCGCCCCGCGCCGCCTTCTGGTGCTTGACATGCTGGCGCAAGCGCTTGAGCAGCAGCTTGCGAGCCTTCTTGCGGCCGGTGGCCAGCAGGCGCATGTTGATGTCATGGCGCTGCTCGTCGGGCAGGGCCTTCCAGGCCTTGATCTCGGGCTTGGTGCGGCCGCAGCCCAGGCAGACGCCAT
The DNA here is from genome assembly GCA_937923225.1 of uncultured Aquabacterium sp. Lineage (GTDB taxonomy): Bacteria > Pseudomonadota > Gammaproteobacteria > Burkholderiales > Burkholderiaceae_C > Aquabacterium. Next base: position 6,452 of record CALAKR010000258.1, read on the forward strand.
CGTCGTCCAGCTTGCACAGCGAAACGCAGGGGTTGTCGGTCAGCAGGATCAAGGCTGCTCCACCAGATCGGCCACTGCGGCAAACACGGCCTCACGCGAGGCGTCCTTCGAGAATGACACGCCCATGCGCAGCACCACCAGGTTCTTGCTGGGCACGATCACCACGAACTGTCCCATGTGGCCCGCGAACCAGACCAGGTCGGCTGGCAGGCGGGCGCGCAGCGCGGCCGGGATCTCGGTGGCGGGCTGGCGCCAGAGCGAGCCGCCGTAATGATCGGACGCAGGCGAGGCCGCCACCAGGAAGCGCATGGCTTCGGCGTTGACCAGCGTCTGGCCGTTCCACTGGCCGCCTTGCGCCACCAGCTGGCCCAGGCGCAGCCAGTCCACCGGCCGCAGGATGCCGCGCGCGCCGCCCACGGGCGTGCCCGTGGCGTCGGGCTCGACCACGCCGTTGCGGATGCCCAGCGGCACGAACAGGCGCTGCTGGTAGTAGTCGTACAGGGCCTGGTGCGAGCCGCCCAGCAGCTGCTTCATGCGCAGCATGGCGATGTTGGAAAAACCGGTCGAGTAGGTGAAGGTCGAGCCCGGCGCCGAGGTCAAGGCACGGTCTGCCGCCCACGCGCCCTGGTCGGGCTGCGAGAACAGCATCTGCGTGGCGTCGCTGGCGCCGGCATAGCCCTCGTTCCAGGCCAGGCCGGGTGCCATGTTCAGCAGGTTGCGCCAGGTGATGGCGGCCTTGGCGCTGCCTGCCCACTGCGGCAGGCCCACGGGGGCGTCCAGGCTCAGCCGGCCATCGGTGATCATCAGGCCGGCGACCAAGGCGGTCAGCGACTTGGTCATGGACCAGCCCAGTTGCGGCTGGTTGCGGTCGTAGTGCTTGGCGTAGCGTTCGTAGATCAGGTGGCCGTCACGCGCCACCAGGAAGGCCAGCGGGTTCTGCTTCTCGCTGGCCTTGGTTGAGGTTTCGGTGAAGATCGCATCGCCATGGCGCGCCAGCAGCTGGTTCAGGTCGGGGCTGTTGAGGTGGGTCTGCACCGGGCCTTCGCCAAGGGGCCAGGCCTGGGCGGAGGGCGTGCCCAGCGTCACCGCCTTGAAAGGCTGTGCCCGCACGGCGGCCTCGGTGGCGCCGGGCGGTACCAGGGTGCAGCCCAGGCCCTTGCGGTAGACGGCCGTGCGCTTGTTGGTGATGAAGGGCACGAAGGTGCGCACGTCGACCTTGCTGCCAGGGTAGTAGTCCACATCCCACACATAGGGCAGGGGCTGCACCTTGGGCACGGTGTAGGACCAGCGCACGCGCAGGTAGTCGTCGCCGCTCTGCTGGGTGCGGGTGCACAGCTCCCAGGCCGCGTAGCCGGTGCCGGCGGGCAGGTCATCGATCAGGTCGGCGCGGGCGTTGGTGGCCAGGCTGGCCATGGCGCAGGCCAGGGCAAGGGTGGACGACAAGGCGGCGGAGCGCAAGGGGCTGAGGCGCATCAAAGGCTTCCCGGGCGGGTGGCTGTAGCACCATCGATCTGGCAGATTGATGCAGATGGATGATGCGGCGATGCGCGCAATGTACCCAGCAGGCCGGGGCAGGGCATGAGCACTAACCCTTCACCCCATTGGGGGCAGGAAAGGGCCTGCAGCGCCTGTTACGTGGAGGCGGCCGAGGCCGCGGCTTCGGGCTGCTTCATGCACTTGCGCTCGGGCGCGCCGAAACCCCAGCGGATGGCCGTCTCGCCCTGGTGCTCCCACAGGCTCTCGTTGGTGCCGGTGTAGCGCGCGCCGCTGGCGCTGGGGGCGGCGAGCATCAGCACGGTGCTGTCACCCTGGCGTGCGATCAGCGAAGGGGGCTCGGTCTTGAAGTAGTCCACCACCACCCTGGCGGGCGGGTTGTCGTCGCAGAGGTAGGTGATGGGGCCGATGCTCTCCACCAGCCGGTAACGGGCCTGCAGTTCGACGATGCGGTGGTGGTAACTGGCCTGCACGCAGTCGAGGCGGTCGGAGGCCTTCCAGCAGCTGTCGCGTTGGTGGCGCCACTTGCTCTGCTCCACCGCCAGCATGGGCGGTTGCTCATCGCCGACCTTTCGCCGAGCCTGGGCGTAGAAGTCGTTCATGGACTGGTCGAGGGCGCGCAGGCCTTCGTCCTGGCAGATCATTTCGGGGATGTTGCCGGGGCGGGCCTGGGCGCAGATGCCAGTCTTGGGCGCCGATGGTGCCGTGGCCGCGCCCGAGGGTGTGGCGGGTGCCACGGCCGGGCCGGGCGTGCGGGAAGGGTAGGGTGCCGTCGGCCCCGAGCCACCCGTCTGCGCCAGCAAGGAGCTGCTGGCTGCCAGTGCCAGGCTGAGGCACGCGGCAAGGCGGGCCAGGCTCAGGTGCGGGAAGGGCATCGGGCATCTCCGGGGCGATGTCTTGATGGCAGCCAGCATAGTGCGATCGTCAGAACTCTGCCATGGGGCTCTGAGTTGCGCTTGAAGGCGGCCTTGATGCCGTCAATGCGGGGGCTGCATCCTCTGCAGCCAGGCGGCGTCTTCGGTGATCAGTTGGTGGGCCTTGTCCGCTTCCTGCTGATCGAAGAAGTCCATGCTATGCAGGCGTGAACGCACGATGGGCAGGGACACCACGCTGGCGCGCAGCCCCGCCCGGATCCAGCGTCGGTCGCGGGGTTCGCCTCGGGCGTACTTGGACAGCGCTGCGTCGTTCGGATCCAGGCACCAGGCGTTCACGCCGGGGCGTGAGACCGGGTTCAGGCGCGCCTGCCAACCGTCGGGCAGGCTGGGCAGGGCTGGTGATACCGGGTCGATGAAGCAGCCCGTGGCGCGGTGGCGGGGCGAGTGTTCACCCAAGGCATCGAGCACGTCGAAGATGCGTTCAGGATCGGCGCGCGTGTAGCAGGCCACGTCGTTGGACATGGCCATTTCCTGCGGCACGCGAAAGTTCTCTTCAAGCGCCAGGATGGAGAGACTGCCCACGACGATGAAGTCGGCCTGGCCCGACAGGGCGCTGGCTTCGGCCAGCAGGTCCAGCATGGTCTTGAGCTTCATGGCGCGTGGTCTCCGATCCAGGGTGAGTTGCGGCGCAGGGCCGGGCCCCAGC
>CALAKR010000259.1 GCA_937923225.1 uncultured Aquabacterium sp.
CGGGCCCTCCGGAAGGACCACGCGATCATTGCGGCGTCACGCTGGTGCTGATTGCTGCGGCCGGCCCAGCCGGTCAGGCGGCTGAAGGTGGCGGCATCGATCTTTGCACCGTGGGCGCTGCCGGCCTTCGCGCTGGGCGGCATGCCGTGGCATGGGATGCCCAGCGCCGTGCACAGGCCAACGATGAGCTTGCACCAGGCGTCGATCTCGCCGACGTTGCGGGCGATCTTCTTGCGGGCACCGTCGCTGCCCTTGGCTGTCCAGGTGCGGCGCGCGGCGCGGCTGTCTTCGAAGATGACCAGCGTGGGCCGGCGCTCCTGCAGCACCAGGGCAATTTCTGCGGGCTCGATTTCCTCCAGCCCCTGCAGCTGGCCATCCACGATCCAGGCCAGGCCCGTGTGCTTGCCGGGGTCCATGCCCAGCACCGTGATCGGGCCCTGGTGGCCAGCCGGCACCGTCACGCGCGGGGCGGCGGGCGCCAGGCGAGCGCCTGCAGCTGCTGCACCACCTGCTGCTCGATGCCCACGAACAGCCGGGACTCGTCCCTGTCCAGCTCCCTGGCCCTGGCCTTGACGTACTCCCACCACCCGGGTTGCTGGGCCAGCTTGACGAGGTGCGCCACGGCTGCCCCGCTGAGATTGATTGGTTGTTGCTGCCATTGGTGTTCAGACGACGATGAATTCATGGGAATCGCTGCCGTGGCTGTTGACCAGCAGCTCGCGCAGGCGGCGTTCGGTGGCGCGGTGCGCGCGGATGAAGATGCGGGCCGGGATCACCTCCAGCACCTGGCCGTAGGCCTCGCCGAACTCGACCAGGTGGCCCAGCTGCACGGCGTTCAGGCGCATCTCCTGGCCGTGGCCGTGCTTGCGACCCAGATCCACGACGGCCGCCACGGCATCAGCAAACAGGCTCTGGGCCTCGGGCTCGGTGAAGACGCCCATACCCAGCAGGGTCTCGGACAGGTTCGCTGCGTCGGCCAGGTCGCGCCAGTGCTGGACGGTGGGAGCGGCATAGCCCACGGCATGCACGGCGGCCAGGACTGCAGCAGCCAGAGGCTCGCGCTTGCGCTGGTGCAGCGGCTGCCGTTCGCTGGCCGACAGTTCCTGCGCGAGCGTGTAGGTGTAGGGCTGCGTCAGGTAGTCGCGGGCGACTGAGGCGTGTATGGCGCTCATGGCTGGCTCCCCTGCTGGTGCTGCGCCACGGCGGCGGCTGTGCGGCGCTTGGCCTGCCCCACGCGCATCCGGTCTGCGCGGGCCTGGACCTGTACGGGCGTGAAGCGCGAGGCCTTGAGCGCAAAGGCTTCGCGCAGGGTGGCCAGCTTGGACAGCACCTCACGCTTCGGACCGGTGGGCACCGAGTCCGGAGCTGGCAACGCCAGGGCGGCGCGCGGGGCCGGCAGCTGCAGCTGCTCGCGCAGGTCGTCGGTCAGGCCCTCCAGACCGCCCGGCAACCGGCCTGCCGTGATGGCTTCCTGCACGGCGCGTGCCCGGGCTTCGGGGTCGTGGCCCAGGCTGACCTGCACCACAGGACGGCGGCGCAGCGCACGGGCCTCGCCAGTGATCCGGCCATAGGCCTCGATGAAGGCCTGCCGTGCGCCGAACTTGTCGCCGGCATCCAGCAGCGGCGCGGCCACGGCCCAGGCCTGGGCGATCTCATCGGTCCACACCACGGTGGCCTGCTGGTCAGCACTGGTCAGCGCCAGTCCATAGGCTTCGGCGGGCAGCATGCGGCCCATGGCGTGGTCCACGTACTGCAGCACGGTGCCGGTCAGGATCGGGCCCCGATGCTCGGCGCGGATGCGGGCCAGGGCCAGGCGCAGCACAGGCTTGTCGATGTGGGCCAGGTCTTCCGCCAGCAGCAGGAGCGCAGCAGGCCGGACCTGCTGGCCGCTCAGCTCCATCGTGGCGCCCAGCTCCTCCAGCAGCCAGTCGGTGTCCAGGTCGTCACGCATTGCCGCCCTCCCCGTTGCCCCGACCGCCGCGCTGGCGCAGCAGCCGCTTGGCCTCCTCGATGGCGTCGAAGTTGGCGCTGGTCTTGTCGGCCGCCTGGGCCGCCGTGCCGGTCATGGCCTGGCCGCGTGCCCACTGCGTGCGGTAGCTCTCGGCCTTGGCCAGCAGCGCGCCGACACCATGCGAGTCCTTCAGCACATAGGCCTCGCTGACGCATTCCACGTACCAGGCCGCCACCAGCGGCGCCTCCTCGTAGCCCAGCCGCTTCACCAGCGCCTTCACGTTGGCGTTCACCTGGGCATTGCGGACGGGCTTCACGCCGTAGCGCTGCACGTAGGCCTGGCTGTAGGCCGCCCAGGTGGCGCGGCAGGACTCCTGCAGTGCGGTGTCCTCGGCATCGGACAGGCCGCCCTCCCCTTTGCGGGCCGGCGGCGCAGCCGGCGGAAATGATTCTTTGGCGGTTCCTTTACGGTTCCTATTACGGTTCAATGATGATTTGGGTGCGCCATCTGCACCCCTGGGGTGCGCCATTTGCGGGGGTTGAGGTGCGCCATCTGCACCCCCTGGTGCGCCAACTGCGGGGGGTGGTGCGCCGTCTGCACCCGGTGCGCCATTTGCGGGGGGTGCGCCATTTGCACCCGGTGCGGCATCTGCACCCGTGCCGCGCTTGCGCTTCTCTGGAGCGGCCGCCGGGTTGAAGTTGGCCGGCGTGATGGTGTAGCTGGTGCTCGAATTGACCCGGTATTCACGGAACACCACGCCCACGGTCTGCAGCCATGCGATGGCATCCTGCACTGCGCGCTCGGACAGACAGGTGCGCCGGGCAATGGTCGCCACGCCGGGCCAGCACACGCCGTCATCGTTGGCCTGGTCGGCCAGGGAAATCAGCACCGCCTTCTGCGCCGGGGACATTGCCAGCGGCCAGCAGGCCGCCATGATCATCGTGCTCATTGCTGCGCACCCTCCTGCGCCAGGCGGGCCTGGTGCTGGCCCCACAGGCCGGCAATCCAATTCACGCCCTTGGGTGTGAACTTCGTGGCGTTGAAGGCGTGATCGTTGACATGGGCCACGCCCGTCTTCACGACAAAGCGGCCAGCATCGATGTGGCACTGGTGCGCAGTCCATTCGCCGCCCAGGCGGTACATGATCTTTTCGTCCTGCAGCCACGCGCGGAACTCGTGCTCGTTCGCGCCCAGCAGCTTGGCCACCTGCCGGAAGCCCTTCGCGCCGTTGGCGGCCACGTAGCGGTCCACGTACTCGGCCTTGGGCGCGGCCAGGGCCAGCGCCTCGGCCGTGCG
>CALAKR010000260.1 GCA_937923225.1 uncultured Aquabacterium sp.
AGCTGGGCCTGGCCTACTACCAGTACAACAACCTCGAAGGCCGCTCCGACAACGACTACACCATCACGGGCACCAGCGTGCCCACCGGCTCGACCTATGGCCAGTACGAGTACCCCGTGGGTCTGCGCCAGAAGGGCAACACCGTCTTCGAGACCAACCCGCTGCTGTCGGGTGCGCTGGACACGGCGCCAGTCTGGGGCCTGGCCTACCAGTTCAAGCCCCTGGTGCTGACGGCCGCGGCCGAGTTCACGCACTTCGCACCGTTCAACATCATGCTGTCGGGCGAGTACGCCAACAACACGGCGTTCAGTGCCTCTGATTTCCGCAGCCGCGCTACCTTCCCCTCCTACGCGAATGTCGACCCGGGCGGCAAGCGCGATGGCTACCAGATCAAGCTGGCCCTGGGCGCCAGCGAGGTGCGCGAGGCCCATGACTGGCAGGTACAGGCCACCTACCGCCACCTGGGCTCGGACGCCGTGCTGGACGCCTTCACCGACAGCGACCTGGGCCTGGGTGGCACCAACCTGCGCGGCTACATCCTGGGGCTGACCTACGGGCTGTACCGCAACAGCACGCTCGCCGTGCGCTACATGGCGGCGGAGAACATCAACTCCACCATCAACGGCAACTTCCCCAACGCAACCTTCAAGGCCAACACGCTGCAGGTGGACCTCAATGTGCGCTTCTGACCGCCCCATGCCCTCTCAGACTGCAAGCCGCCACCCGCGCAAGCTGTCTTCTGCCGGCCTGCTGTCTGCCCTGATGATCGGGCTGCTCGGCATGCCCGTCCACGCCCAGTCCGACAAGGAACAGGAGCAGATCAAGCGCCTGCGCCTGCAACTGCGCCAGGTTCAGCAGCAACAGGCCGAGGCGCAGGACGCGCACACCAAGGCCGACCAGGCACGCCAGCAATCCGAGAAGTCGCTGGACGAGGCCCAGGGCGAACTCAAGCGCTTGCGCACATCGTCCGGAGCAGCATCCGCTCGCGCAACGGCCTTGGGCAAGGAAGCCGAAGCCCTGAAGGAAGAGCGCGCCAAGCTGGCGGCCGAGGTGCAGGCCTTGACGGCGCAGCTGTCCGACACCAGAGCCCAGGCGCAGGCCGCCCAAGCGAAGGCCCAGGCCAGCGAGACAGCACTGCAAACCCGCAACCAGATGCTGACCGACGCCAAGGCCCAGTGCACACGCCACAACGCGGAGCTCGCACAGATCGGACAGGAGCTGATCACCAGCTACGAACGCAAGGGCATGGCGCAAGTACTGGGCGAAGGTGATCCCTTCATCCAGACCAGCCGCGTGCGCCTGGAGAACTTCAAGGCCCAGGACCAGGACCGGATCGACGCGGCCCGCCTGAAGCCTGCGAGCACTGAACGCTAGAGGTTGCGGTCGCCATGGGGGCCGCCCGACGGCAGCGACAAGGCCTGAAGGCTCATGGCCTTGGCCACCGCCTGGGCCCGGTTGGCCGCACCCAGCTTGCGCAGGATCTTCTGCACATGGTTCTTCACCGTGAGCGCGCTGATGCCCAGCTTCTCGCTGATCTGCTGGTTGCTCAGGCCATCACGCACCCACAACAGAATCTCGCGCTCACGCTCGGTGATGCCGCCGCTCCGGGCCGTGCTGCCCATGGCGGCGCCCGCCACATGGGGGCCTGCGGCGTTGCCCATGCCAAGCATCTGGCGCTCCGTGGTGTGCACGCGCACGTAGGTGGTGTGCAGGCAGGGCAGGAGCATCTCGGCATGCGTCAGGGCCTGATCCTCGTGCACGTGGTCGGCCGAGCCGAACAGGAAAATGCTCTCGATCTCTTCAGGGCGCCCCGGCCGGCTCATGCCATGCACCAACAGTTGCTGGTAGCCGGCCTCTCGCATCATGTCGGCCACCGGATCACCCGCAGGCAGTTCATCGCGGTGCAGCCAGCAGGGCTGCTGCCGGCGCAAATGCCAGCGCTTGATGGCCGCCACGATGGCCGGCTCCCGGGCCGACTGCAGGCCCCGCAACGCCGCCTCAGGGATGGGCACGCTGTTGAACACATCGAACACCAGATCGCGGTACTCGCGGTGGTAGGCCCCGCACACCAGCAACTTGTGCGGCAACCAGCGCTGAAGATCGGCCTGACTCCACAGGAAGAACTGATAGCGCCGGCTCACCTGCGGTGCTGCCTCCACGATGCGCAGCAGGCACTCGGAGGGCTCTGACGTGGTGGCGTTTGTTTGCATGAAGATGAACAACCCTGTGAACGCGCCATTGTCAGGACACCTCGTGACGGTTTGTTGACGGATGTAAAGCTGCGGAACTCGCGCCGTGTACGCACTATTTCGCTGTGGGCGCAAGGCCCTGCCCTGCGCCAGGAGACACAGAAGTGAGGCCGCCTGCCGATGGTGGGGCCCCTGGCCCTGCCGACGAGGCCCCTTCGGCCGGTGGAGGCGCGATCTCGGCCACATCGAACAGCCACTCTCGATAGGTCTGAACGCCCTCCGGGGCCGTCAGGGGTGGGCGCCTCGACTCGCTGTGAACGCCCCGTATGCGCCCATCCTGCGTGCGCAGCAAGCCCCAGGGGCGACTGGTGACGGGGTCAGCCCAGGCACGCCGCAGATGATGCCTGGCCTGGCCCTGCCGCTGGTCGTCGAGCAGTTCCGTCAGGGTCAGCGGCAGGTTGGGCTGGCCTGCGGGGGTGTTGGCTTGATAAGCCGCCAAGGCCGCCTGGATCTGCCCGCCACGGAACACCAGTTCGGCTTCTCGCTGACGCGTGGCCTCCAGCTTCCACTGCGTGCCCAAGGCGGCCAGCATCACGCCGCTGATGGCCACCCACCACAGCAGCGCCAGGTAGGTGAACCCGCGCGACGCGCCTGGATCACCAATTCGCATAGGGCGAGCCATCCAGCCCCCGGCCCGACGCCCCACTGCGCACATCGCCCATGGCACCCTCCATGCTGCTGTCAGGCAAGGGCGGCAGCATCACCCAGCTGTCGCGCCGACCGGTGAGTGGGTCTTCCGGCAGGGCGCGCAGGTAGCCCATCTGCACCATCTCGTCGAGCGAGGCGGGGTAGCGCCCGCGGTCGCCGGCGAACTTGTCGATGGCATCGCGCATCACGGCCAGCGAGGTCTTGAGCGAGGCTTCGCGGGCACGTTCGACACTGCGTGTGTAGCGTGGCGCCACAATGCTGGCCAGCAGGCCGATGATGGCCAGCACCACGATCAGCTCGATCAGGGTGAAGCCTCGCCGGCGATGGCGGGCAGGCGGGGGAGCGCTGGCGATGGTTTTCACAGGCACCTCACCATTGCCGGTAGGGCGTGCCGTCCAGCCCGGCACCGTCGGCACGTGAGAACACATCGAACACATCGGCGCCGGCCTGTGGCTGCTCGGGCGAGCTGGCATAACTGCGCAGGCCCCAGGTGGCCGCGGCCGGCAAGGTGGGCATGGCAAACGGGTCGCGCGGCAGACGGCGCAGGAAGTAGATGCGCTTGGGCGTGCTCTGGCGGATGTCGGTGACGCCGGTGACCAGCACATCGAGCGTGGGCGGGTAGCCCGTCTCGCCTTCCTTCTTCTCGATCAAGCCCTGGTCCCAGGCCTTCTTGTAGGCATCCAGCGCCAGGCGGATGGTGCGCAGCCCCTGGCGCAGATCGGCTTCGTTCTGGCGCCGTTGGTGCAGCGCCGCCAGGGGCACGGCAGCGCTGGCCAAAATGCCGACGATCATCACCACGATGATCATCTCCAGCAAGGTGAAGCCGCGCGTGCGCATGGGAGCCATGTCCTGCTCAACGAGGTTCAAGCGCCGGATCACCTGGCACAGCAGGCGCACTGGCCTGCGGCGCATCCAGGATGCGCACCGTCCAGCCCGCGGACGCCCCGTTGTCCAGGCTCAGGCTGGTCTCGCTGGCACCTGTGCCCTGTCGAGCCTGGAAGGTGAAGGCGCGGCTGCCCAGCGCCGGCACATCCACCTGCACGCGGCCGTTGTCGGGTGGGCCACCCGGCGTGGTCACGGCACTCAAGCTGCCCAGGTCATACAGCAGGCCGGCACTCAGCGGCTCCTTGCCTGGGTTGGTCACCGTGATCTGAAAACTCGCGCCAGGAGGCACCTCTTCTGGGCCGCTCAGTTGCGCGCCTTCGGTCGACACGCCAGCCATCGGCCTGGAGGATGGCGCTGAGACACTGCGAGGAAATGCACCCGCGCCCCCGCGGCCCACCGAGCCACCCGCCTCACCGCTGGTGATCATCCAGGCCGGCGCCCCCGGCTGCGCCTCCGTGCCCGAGGCCATGGGCAGCGAGGACATCAGCCCCTGGCTGATGTTGCGCACCACGCGCGGCGTGACCAGCATCACCACCTCGGTTTTGTTGCGCTGGTCCTGCGTCTTGCCGAACAGGCGCCCCACGCCAGGCAGGTCATGGAGCCATGGAAGCCCGGCGGCGTTGCGGATCTCTTCGTCGTTGATCAGGCCAGCCAGGATCTGTGTCTCACCATCCTTCAGGCGCAGCGAGGTGGTAGCCTGGCGCGTGCCCACCTGGTAGGCCAGCGATTCCTCGGGGCCGGTCACGCGGCCGGTAACGCTGCTCACTTCCAGGGCCACCTTGATGGTGACCTCGTTGTCCAGCTGCACCTGGGGTTCGAGTTCGACCTTCAGGCCCACATCCAGGTAGCTCACCGAGGCCGACACGCCGACATTGGCCGTGGAGGTGGTGGTGAACACCGGCAGCTTCTCGCCCAGCAGGATCTTGGCCTTCTCGCGGTTGCGCGCCCGGATCTTCGGGTTGGCCAGCAGGTTGGTGCCATCGGAGGTGCCCCGGAGCGTGGCCACCGCCAGAGGGTTGGCGCCACTCCAGCGCAGGCCAGAGGTGCTGGTGATGGCCGCCGTGGAGTTGGGCACGCCGTAGTTGGCGGAGGTCGGCCAGGTCAGGCCCATGTCGACCATCTTCTTGCTCGACACCTCCATCACTTCGATCTCCAGCACCACCTCCGGATCGGGCAGGTCGATGCCGGCGATCAGGCGTTCGATCAGGCGCATCACTTCGGGGGTCTCGCGCACCACCAGCATGTTCAAACGCTCGTCGATGAAGATGTCGCGTGTCTTGGCCACGGTGCGGATCAGGGCCTGCGCCTGCTTGGGATCAGCGTTGACCAGGTAGAAGCTGCGCGAGACCGTATCCAACAGTTCGCGCTGCTTCTGCACGGTGTTGGGAAACACCAGCACGGTGTTGCCATTGAGCAGGCGCGATCCGAGCTGCTGCGTATTGAGGATCACGCGCAGGGCCTCGGCCACGGAGGTGTTGCGCAGAAAGAGCGTGACCTTGGCATCACCGCGCACATCCTTGTCGAACACGAAGTTCACGTTGGCCGCACGGGCCAGCGTCTCGAACACGGTGCGCAGGGCGGCTTCACGGAACTCCAGGGTGATGGGCTTGGCACCAGCCGCCAGCTGCAGCGAGCTCTGCTGGCGGGTCTGCTCGGCGCGCTGCTCATCGAGCTGGGTGAGCAGCCAGCGCGCTTCCGTGTGGCTGGGCGACTCGGCCAGCACGGCGCGCAAGGCGGCATCGGCGTTGGGCCAGCGCTTGGCGTCCAGGGCCTGCTTGGCCTCGGTGATCAGCCGCTGCTGACGATCGCTGCGCGCAAGCTCGTCCCTCAACCACACGGCACGGGGATGCCCGGGCGCGACGGCCTCGATGCGGTCGAGCAGGGCCATCACCTCGCCGCGCTGGTCGGCCGCGCGGGCCGACTCCGCCTGGTACAGCAGGTAGGCCACGGTCGTGTCGCGCTGCTTGAGGTAGGCGGTACGCAAGGTCAGGTCATCGGGCTGGGCCTGAGAGGCCTGCTGCAGCTTGAGCAAAGCGGCCTCATGCTGCCCCGCCTGGGACAAGGTCTGGGCCTGTTTGAGTTCTGGCGCGCTGCACCCTGCCAGCAAGGCGGCAGCAGCCATGCACAGCGTCAGCAGGGGGGATGAGAAAAAACGGTGGATCATGCTCACTTCAAGGCCACGGTCTGGTCCTGGTTCAAGGGCAGGTAGGTCACGGTCAGCTGGCGCTCGGCCACGGCGCCCAGGCGCCATTGACCTTCGATCTCGTCGCCCTGGCGCAGCACCCAGGTGCGGTTGGGCCCCGCGATCAC
>CALAKR010000261.1 GCA_937923225.1 uncultured Aquabacterium sp.
TGGTGGGGCGCCGTGTTGGTGGCCGGGCCGGGCTGGGTAGTGCCAGGCATGCTCAAGATGGTGGCGGGGGCCTTCCTGGCCTTTCTGGCCTTGCAGCACGAGATCCCCGTGGACAAGGCGGTGGAGCCCACGCAGATGTACCTGGCGGCCTTCAGCGAGGTGTTCACCTCGCCCGCCTGGGCGCTGGGCGCCACGGTGGTGTTCGTGATCGTGTCGCAGATCAAGATCAACGTGACCAATGCCTACGCGGGCTCGCTGGCGTGGTCCAACTTCTTCGCGCGGCTCACGCACAGCCACCCGGGGCGGGTGGTGTGGCTGGTGTTCAATGTGCTGATTGCCGTGCTCTTGATGACGCTGGGCGTGTTCGGCGCGCTGGAGCACGTGCTGGGGCTGTACAGCAATGTGGCCATCGCCTGGGTGGGCGCGCTGGTGGCGGATCTGGTGATCAACAAGCCGCTGGGCTGGTCGCCCAAAGGGATCGAGTTCAAGCGCGCCTATTTGTATGACCTGAACCCGGTGGGGCTGGGCGCCACCCTGCTGGCAGCGGTGGTGGGCATGGTGGCGCACGCGGGTGTGGCCGGTGACATGGCGGCTGCGTGGTCGCCATTCATCGCGCTGGGCATCGCCCTGGTGGCCTCGCCCGTGCTGGCGTGGGGAACCAAAGGGCGCTTCTACCTGGCCCGCCAGCCCGAGCCGCAGGGCTGGGGGCCGGGGCAGATGGTGCAGTGCTCGGTGTGTGACAACCACTTCGAATCGGAAGACATGGCCACCTGCCCGGCCTATGACGCGCCGATCTGCTCGCTGTGCTGCACGCTCGAATCGCGCTGCCATGACCGCTGCAAATCCAAATCACGCGCTGCCGAGCAGGTGTCGCATGGCCTGAGGGTGGTGCTGCCGGTGCAGTGGTCCAAGCGGGTGAACTTCCGCGTGGGACATTACCTGGTGGTGTTCCTGGCGCTGGCGTCCATGTTGGCCTTCGTGCTGGGCGTGGTCTATTACCAGGAGGGTGTGGTCAACCACGCCCTGGAACACGTGGGCGGAACCGGGCCCAGCGGGCCCAGCCTGCTGCAGGCACCTTTCGTCAAGGTGTATGCGCTGTTGCTGCTGGCGGCAGCCGTGTGTGCCTGGTGGGTGGTGCTGGCCAGCGAAAGCCGGCGCATGGCGCAGGACGATTCCAACCGCCAGAACCAGCTGCTGCAGCTGGAAATCGACGCGCACCGCCGCACCGACGCTGCCTTGCAGCAGGCCAAGGAACTGGCCGAGGCGGCCAACCAGGCCAAGACACGCTACGTGGCCGGCATGACGCACGAGCTGCGCACGCCGCTCAACAGCATCCTGGGCTACGCACAGATCCTGTTGAAGGACGAGGCGCGCACAGGCCCCAAGCGCGGCGCACTGACCACCATCCAGCGCAGTGGTGAGCACCTGATGGGCCTGATCGACGGCCTGCTGGACCTGGCCCGCATCGAAGCCGGCCGCCTGCGGCTGGACCCGGGCCCCGTGCCCTTGCATGAGTTTCTGGACGACGTGGTGCGCATGGTCGAGCCGCAATCGCAGGCCAAGGGCCTGGATTTCAGGCTGGAGACGCGCGGGCGTGTGCCCAATTGGGTGCACGCGGATGCCAAGCGCCTGCGCCAGATCCTGCTGAACCTGCTGGGCAATGCGGTGCGCTTCACCGACAAGGGCCAGGTCACGTTGCGGCTCGATGCACGCCGTGAGGTGCTGCGCTTCGAGGTGATCGACACCGGCATCGGCATCGCGCCGCAGGATCTGGACCGCATCTTCCTGCCCTTCGAGCGTGGCAGCGGCGGGCGGCGCAGCAATGTGCCGGGCACGGGCCTGGGCCTGACCATCACGCACCTGCTGACCGAACTGATGGGCGGCGAGCTGAGCGTGCAGAGCACGATGGGCGAGGGCAGCACCTTCAGCGTGCGCGTGTACCTGCGCGAGATCGCGGCGCCCGCCACGCCGCTGGTCAGCAACGGCCACAGCGACAGGCCGCGCCACCGCCCCATCACCGGCTATCACGGCCGGCGCCTGACCCTGCTGGTGGTGGACGACCAGCCCATCCAGCGCCAGATGCTGGCCGGCATGCTGCTGCCCCTGGGCTTCAGCGTGCGCGAGGCTGCTGGCGGCCTGGAATGCCTGGAGAGCGTGCGCGACGGCTGCCCCGACGCCGTGCTGCTGGACGTGAGCATGGACGACATGGATGGCTGGAGCACCTCGCGTGCGATCCGCGAGGCGGGCTTTGCCAATGTGCCCATCATCATCGTGTCGGCCAATGTGTTCGAGAACCGGCCCGAGAACCTGGCCGCGGCGCAGTGCCAGGCCTTCGTGGCCAAGCCGGTGATCGAATCCGAGCTGCTGGACACGTTGGGAGAGCACCTGGACATCGAGTGGATCACCGGCCTGTCACCGCTGCCCGGGCATGGGCGGGTGCCGGCGGTGGTGGGGCACGGCACGGCGGGTAGCACCGATGCTCACCAGCGAGCACATTCCCAGACACGGGCGGTGCTGGCCCAGGCCAGTGCGCCGGTGCTGCATGTGGTGAGCAGTGGCGGGCCCGCGCCGATGGCCGCTTTGCCGCCCGATGCCACGGCCGAGCTGTGCCAGTTGGCGCGCATGGGCCATGTGCAGGGCGTGGCGCGCGCGCTGGCGCAATGGGCCCAGGCCTACCCTGAACACGAGGTGCGCTGGCAATCGCTGCAGCAGCGCGTGGACGATTTCGATCTGGATGGACTGCTGGCCGACCTGACGCCAGCCTTGAACGAGGACCCGCTTGATGAGCCCCAATCCTGAGCGCCACCTGGGCACGGTGCTGGTGGTCGACGATGCACCCGATACGCTGCGCATGCTGTGTGATGCGCTGGCGGCCGAGGGCTACACCGTGCTGGTGGCCCGCGATGGCGAGCAGGCCCTGGAGCGCCTGGAGCTGGTGGTGCCTGATGCGATCCTGCTGGATGCGGTGATGCCCGGTCTGTCGGGCTTCGACACCTGCCGGCGCATCAAGGCCCACGCGGCCTGGACGCACGTGCCGGTGGTGTTCATGACCGGACTGTCGGAAACCTCGGACATCGTGGCCGGCTTCGAGGCTGGCGGGGTGGATTACGTGGTCAAGCCCGTGCGCATCGAAGAGGTGCTGGCGCGCCTGGCCACGCACATGCGCAATGCCCGCGTGACGCGGCTGGCGCGTGAGGCGGTGGACGTGGGCGGCCACGGCGTGCTGCTGCTGGATGTGCGCCAGCGCATCGCGTGGCGCTCGCCCCAGGCCGAGCGTTGGTTGCGTGAGGCCTTCCCTGAGCTGGAAGGCGGCGCACCGGCGGAATGGCTGGCGCAACTGGTGGGCAGCCCGACTGGGCACGAGGTGGCAGGGCCTGCCTTGCGCGCTGGTGCGGTGGGCATCCGCCTGATCGCGCGCAGCCTGGGCGCGGCGGGTCTGGGCGAGACCATGGTGCTGCTCAGCACCGAGCGCCCGGCGGCGGCCAATGCCACGGCAGGAAGCTCCGCGGTATCAGCGGGTGAGGGCGCAGGTGCCAGCCGGCTGGACGTGGCCTCGCTCACCCCGCGCGAAACCGAAGTGCTGTCCTGGCTGGCCAAGGGCAAGACCAACCGCGACATCGCCGACATCCTGGGCATGAGCCACCGCACGGTGAACAAGCACCTGGAGCACATCTTCGAGAAGCTCGGGGTGGAGACGCGGGCGGCCGCTGCTGCCTTGGCGAGCCGGGCTATTCCGGGGTGAGGCTGTCCGCTAAGACCGCCCCGAAAGTGAGTGTGTTAAGGATCATGCAAGGGTGTTAGCATGCCTCCCACTAGATGAGGGGGAGACAGCATGAAAACTTCATTTGCCTGTGTCGTAATGGCCGCTGCCGCCGTGTTGGGTGCTGGCAGTGCGAATGCCGACATGGTCTTCGATTTCAACGGCACCAATGGCAACTACAACTACGATGACGGCTTCATCGTCTATGCCGGTAACCTGCTGCATGAGCAAGTCGAGGGTAACGGTTACTCGTGATCCGGGATGACCCCGGCAGTTATCTGCGCCTTGCTGTGCCGTTGGCGCCTGGGATCGGGCGCTGGGACAGCTGGACCCAATACCTGGGTGGTACCTTGAGCTTTGACGTCAAGATTCTCGACAATGTTGAGTTGGCCACGCCTGCCAGCTTCGGGCAGGTCTCGGTGGTGGGGCTCTTCGGTAGCGGAACTGTGACGGCCAGCCCGGTTTCGGGCAGTGTCACCGCAGGCGGATGGACGACTTACTCGATCGCCTTGACGCCTGAGGCAGGCTGGGGGCCGGCTTTGCCCAACGTCCTCGGCAACCCGGCGCAAGTGCTCATCAACCTCGAGTTGAGCAGTGGTGACCCTCGCGCCCTGATCGGCATCGACAATGTCCGGGTCACCAGCGCTGTGCCTGAAGCATCGACTGGTGTGATGGCCTTGGTGGGTTTGTCTCTGATGGGGCTGGCATGGCGCCGTTCGGTGGCCCGCTGCCACTAGTGACCTGTAACGATTGAATCGGGAGTGATTCGTCTCGTCGGATCAAAGTACTTCCACTTCACCGGCTTGGGTTGCTTGTTGTAGTGACGGATGTATTTCATCAGCTTGCGTTTGAGGTCTGTCACGGAGGTGAAGA
>CALAKR010000262.1 GCA_937923225.1 uncultured Aquabacterium sp.
GCCTGGGCATCGCGCAGGGCCATCACCTCGGCGTGCGGGCCGCCGGCCTGCTGGGTGGAGCCTACGCCGATCACCCCACCATCACGCCCGATCAGCACGCAACCGACCCGCGGGTTGGGATCCGAGAGGCCCACAGCCTGCGCCGCCGCCTTCAGGGCGCCGTCCATCGGCTCCCGTGCACCGTCCGTCGGGTCACCCGCCTGAGTAGGCAGCCCCATCACCATACTTTCACCATGAGCCATGTTACCCACCATCTGTTCAGCCGCATCGCCGCATCGGACAACAAAGCCGTCATGCGCGGCGTTACCCTGATCGAGTTGATGGTGGTGGTTGCGATCACGGCCATTCTCGCAGCAATAGCTGTTCCCCAGTATTCGCAGTTCATCGGCTCCCGCGCCATCGACGCCCAGGCATCGGCTTTCATGTCGTCGTTCAGGCTGGCTCGATCTGAAGCCCTCAAACGCTCGACGCCCGTTACCTTGTGCCCCAGCAACAATCCCGAGGCGGCAACACCCACGTGCAACCCAGCCGACGGCGCCCTGGGTTGGGCCACCGGCTGGCTCATGTTCACCGATCTGGGTGTTCGTGGAACCATCGATGGCAACGACACCATCATTCGCGTGCAACCGGCCTTCAATAACAGTGGCGGGATGCTGCCTATCGGCATCGCCACCATCACCTTCGCCGCCAACGGCATCCCAGTAGGGGGCAGCGCCACAGGCAGCTTCGAACTCAGGAACAAGGCTGCGCCCAACGACACCAGCGCCAGACGGTTCCTGATCCTCAGCAGTGCCGGCTCCATCCGCCTGAGCAAGTGACCGATTGACCCCTGCCCGCCACCGCCATGCGACACCACCGCACTCCTATCCCATCCCTACACAACCGAGGCACCAGCCTGATTGAAGTGTTGGTTGCCTTGTTGGTGATGACGCTTGGCTTGCTGGCCATGATCAGCCTGCATACCGCCGCCGTGCGCTATCACAAAATGGCGGAGTTCCGCAGCGTAGCCACCCAACTTGCCGAAGACTACGGCGATCGCATGCGCGCCAACCTCACGGGAGCACGCAATGGCAACTATGTGCGGCAGGTTGCATGGAGCCAAACACCCGCCAAACCCGCAGACCCCGGCATCAGTTGCACTGCGGCTTGCAGTGCCGACGCGCTGGCGGCACAAGTGGCTGCCAGCGACATCTCCCAGTGGCTTAACAATGCCGCGAGCATGCTGCCAGGCATCGGGCTCTTCGCGCAGCGTCCTGACGGCGCCAACGCCAATAGCATGACCATGGATGTCTGGATCACCTGGCAGGATCCTGGCGACAACGCCGATGATGCCGCTGCCAACGCCTTGATCAATGCGGGTTACAGCTGCCCGCCTGGTCTGGGCACCGTCCCTCCTGAAGTACGCTGCCTGCGCTACAGGTTCACACTATGACCCCGCTCTACCCCCCCCATCGTCGCCCCGCACGTGGACGCAGCCTGATCGAACTGATGGTGGCGATCCTGATCGGTTCGCTCGTCTTGGCGGGCGTGCTGATCATCACTTCCAGCACTTCCAGTATAGGCAGGCGTGCCGATTCGCTCAGCGGCCTCACGGACACAGGGCAAACAGCCCTTCAGTTGCTGGCTGCCGATGTGCGCATGGCCGGCTACAGCATCCCGCGCACCTACTTCGCGGCAGGCTACACCACCAAAATGCTGGCCACTGCCGGCATCCGCGGGTGCGACGCTGGTTTCACCAACAACGCGGCTGCAACCCTCAATATCCTGACATGCAATGGCGGCGCCTCGGCATCTGGCGCTTCGCTCAGCCTCTCCTATGAGGCCGATGAATGGAACTCCATCCTGGTCAACGGCGATACCGGCCCTGTGCCCACGGATTGCCGAGGCATTGGCCTGGTTCCGATCACAGGACAGCAGGGCAACACAGCCCGCCCCTTGGTGGCACAGGACTCCATGAGCGAGAGCCCCGCCTACTGGCGCGTCGAAAACCGCTACTACATCGCCAACAGCGGACCGGACAACGAACCGACTCTGATGTGCACCGGCAACGGTGGCGATGCGCCCTTCACCCAACCACAGCCGCTGGTGCGCGGGGTGGAACGCATGGTCATCACCTACGGCGTGTCTCGTGGCGCCATAGACGCATCCCGCAGCGAGTCCGTGCTCGTGATCGACAACCCCGGGGTGGCCAGCTACATGACTGCCAATGAAATTGACACCAACGCGGCCTGGGCGGGCGAGCCCACCGACGTCCGCTGGCAACGCGTGGTCAGCGTGCGCGTGTGCCTGGTAACGCGTGGCGGCCCCGGATCTGCAGAGAAGATCGATACGGAAAATCCCAGCTATTTCAACTGTGAAGGGGTGCGCACAAGCATCACTGACGGGCTCGCTCGCCGAACAGTTCGCATGACCATGAACCTCCGCAACCGCACCATGTCAGTCGACAGTACGGCCGGAATCGGCTTGGGAGGCGTGTGATGACAAAGCAGAGCCGGCAAAAAGGCGTGGTGCTCATCGTCGCGCTCATCATGATGGCGGTCATCGGCGTCAGCTCGTCGATTGCCCTCAAGGGTGCACTCAGCCAGGACATGGTCAGCGCCAACCAACGCGCACGCAGCATGGCATCCCAGGCTGCCGAAGCTGCGCTGCGCTACTGCGAAGCCAGCGTCACGGCCAGCAACCTCACTGGCGCACAAGCAGCCATCCAGCGGGCACCCGCGCTGTCCACGGGTGAGACACCATTGTGGGCCCAGGCCGACACCTGGACCAGCCAATCGCCTTTCGTGGTGCCGCTGCCTGACACGTTCCGCTTTGACGGCAGCGAAGCGCCCCCTCGTGCCCCCGAATGCCTGATTCAGGAGGTCACGCTCAGCCCCATGCCCAGCCTGGATCCACTGTCCCCCGCCCCGGAGGCATACATCATCACGGCACGGGGCTTCAGCGGCGACTACCAGGAAGCCGCCAACAACACCCCCATCGCCGGTGCCGTCGTCTGGCTACAGAGCAGTATCCAGATCATCCGCTGACCGAGCTTCGCAAGCCCAACACCAGGGCAGCCTCCTGCCGGGAGCCCAAACATGAACCAATTCATCCGATTCCGCCTGGACCGTCTGCTGGTTGCCACCGGCACGTTCGCCTTGACCTGGGGCAGCATGCTTTCTGCCACGGCTGCACCCACTCCCTACCAGCTGCCGCTGCTTGGAGCCTCCCCCGTCGCACCCA